>NZ_BAAJYS010000229.1:0-5825 GCF_057543315.1 Acidovorax sp. KPB24-07 | reverse complement strand
TCCTGGCAGGCAGCGTTTGCTTGTGAAAAGACACAAGCCAAGTGCTAACAAACTTGGCGACCCTACGGGGAATTCGAACCCCGGTACTCACCGTGAAAGGGTGATGTCCTAGGCCTCTAGACGATAACGGTCGAAAACTGGGACTAACCGTTCTCTAACTCTCAGTGGTGGAGGTAAACGGGATCGAACCGATGACCTCTTGCATGCCATGCAAGCGCTCTCCCAGCTGAGCTATACCCCCACTGAATGACCACATTCACACTGTGACTGTCATCATTTCCTGAGCCTTGAATTATAGACAGGTTTTTAAGGCTTCAGCAATCTCGCTGCGATTTTTTCGCGGCCTACGAGTTCGAGCACCGCATCGACCGATGGCGTGTGGGCCGTTCCCACGGTCAGCACGCGCACCGGCATGGCCAGTTGCGGCATCTTGAGCGAATGGGCGGCGAGCACTTCCTTGAAGGCGGCAGAGATTGCAGCCTTGTCCCACGCACACGTGGTCAAGGCCTGCGACAGTGCACCGATGGCAGGCCACACGGCTTCGGTCACGTGCTTGGCGTACTCCTCGGGGTTGGGCGCCACATCGCCGTAGAAGACGAAAGCCCAGTCCGCCAATGCCACGGTCGTGTCGCAACGGTCCTTGAAAAGCGCGCAGATGCGCGGCAGGCGGCCATCGGCCAGCTCTGCCGCAGAAATGCCCCGCTGTTCCAGCAGCGGCGCCACGAGGGCGGCCAGGGCGTCGTCCGCCATGGCTTTGAGATGCTGCGCGTTCACCCACCGCAGCTTGGCTTCGTCGAACTGGGCGGCGCTGCGCCCCAGATGGTCGAGATTGAACCAATGCAAGAACTGCTCGCGGCTGAAGATCTCGTCGTCGCCGTGGCTCCAGCCCAGCCGGGCCAGGTAGTTCACCATGGCTTCGGGCAGATAGCCTTCGTCCCGGTATTGGGTCACGGGCTTGGCGCCATTGCGCTTGCTCATCTTCTCGCCCTGCTCGTTGAGCACGGTGGGCAGGTGGGCATACACCGGGGGCTGCTTTCCGAGGGCCTCGAAGATGTTGATCTGGCGGGGGGTGTTGTTGACGTGGTCGTCCCCACGGATCACATGCGTGATCGCCATGTCGATGTCATCGACCACCACGCAGAAGTTGTAAGTCGGCGTGCCATCTGGGCGCGCGATCACCAGATCGTCGAGTTCGTCGTTGCGGATCTCGATGCGCCCCTTGACCTTGTCATCCCAGATGACGGAGCCGCCCAGCGGATTGCGAAAACGCAGCACCGGCTGCACGCCCTGCGGCACGGCCGGGAGGGTCTTGCCGGGCTCGGGACGCCACGTGCCGTCGTAGCGCGGTTTTTCCTTGGCCTGCATCTGCCGTTCGCGCAGCGCGTCGAGTTCCGGCACGCTCATGTAGCAGGGATAGACATGGCCGGCCTGCTGCAGCTGTGCCAGCACTTCCTTGTAGCGGTCCATGCGCTGCATCTGGTAGAACGGGCCTTCGTCGGGCTGCATGCCGAGCCATTCCATACCTTCCAGAATCACGTCCACGGCGGCCTGGCTGGACCGATCCAGGTCGGTGTCCTCGATGCGCAGGATGAAGTCGCCACCCGTCGCGCGGGCGAACGCCCAGGGGTACAGGGCGGAGCGGATGTTCCCCAGATGGATGAACCCTGTGGGCGAGGGAGCGAAACGCGTGCGAACGCGCTGGGTCAGGTTGGCTTCGGTCATTGCAGGGTATCCAGGCCGCGCGCGAGGTCGGCCTTCAAATCTTCGATGTGTTCCAGCCCGACCGCCACGCGGATCAGGCCTTGCCCCAGGCCGGCGGCCTGGCGCTGCTCTTCGGTCAGGCGGCCATGCGAGGTGCTGGCGGGATGGGTGATGGTGGTCTTGGTGTCGCCGAGATTGGCCGTGATGCTGCACACCCGCGTGCTGTCGATCACATGGAATGCCTGTGCACGGGCCGAGGCCGGATCGCCCTCTTTCACCTTGACGTCGAACGACAGCACGGCGCCGCCGAGGCCGGATTGCTGGCGCATGGCCAGCGCATGCTGGGGATGGGACGCCAGCCCCGGGTAGTACACGCGCGCCACACGCGGATGCGATTCGAGCCAGGTGGCCAGCTGCAGCGCGTTGGCGCTCTGCGCCTTCATGCGGATGGACAAGGTTTCCATGCCCTTCAGCACCACCCATGCATTGAAGGGCGACAGGTTCATGCCCGCGCTGCGGATCATGGGCGCGAGCTTGTCGTCGATGAGCGCGCGGGGTCCACACACGGCCCCCGCCATCACCCGGCCCTGTCCGTCGAGGAACTTGGTGCCGGAGTGAAGGACCAGATCCGCCCCCCATTTGGCGGGCTGCTGCAAGGCGGGAGAGGCAAAGCAGTTGTCTACGGCAAGCAGCACGCCGGCTTCATGGGCGATGTCGGCCAGCGCCTGGATATCGCACAGATCGGTCAGCGGATTGGTGGGGGTTTCCGCAAACATGAGCCGCGTTTCCGGGCGCAGCGCGGCCTTCCATGCGGCCGCATCGGTCTGCGGCACGAACGTCGTCTGCACGCCGAAACGCGACAGCTCTCCGCCGATGAGCTTGATGGTCGAGCCGAACATCGACCGGGAGCAGATCACATGGTCGCCGGTCTTGAGCAGTGCCAGGCACATGAGCAGGATGGCCGACATGCCGGTGGCGGTGCCAATCGCGGACTCGGTGCCTTCCAGCGCGGCCAGACGCCGCTCGAAGCTCGTGACCGTGGGGTTGCCGGTCCGGGTGTAGGTATAGCCCTCTTCCTCGCCGGCAAACCGGCGCGCCGCCGTCGCCGCGTCGGGCTGCACGAAGCTGCTGCTCAGGTACAGCGCTTCGGAATGCTCGCCGTACACGCTGCGGGGAATGGCTTCGCGCACCGCCAGCGTGTCGGGGTGCAGGCCTTCGGGAAGGGTTCGGGCAGTCAAAGGGGAGTTCATGGCGTGAAGATCCAAGCGAATAGCGGTCAGGCGTCCTGCGCATTGGGCAGGGCCAGGCGGGAGGTGTCTTCCTCCTGCGGCTCCTCCGCGCCCACACGCCCTTCGTTCAGCCGCGCGATGTCCTGCGCGGTGATGTCGCCCGTGACGTACACACCGTCGAAGCACGACGCGTCGAAGCCTTCGATGCGCCCGTTCAGTGCGCCCACTGCCTTCTTCATGCCGTTGACGTCCTGATAGATCAAGGCATCGCAGCCGATGGACTGCCGCACTTCTTCGACCGTGCGGCCATGGGCCACCAGTTCATTGCTCGTGGGCATGTCGATGCCGTACACGTTGGGGTAGCGCACCGGCGGCGCGGCGCTGGCCAGGTAGACCTTGCGGGCGCCCGCATCGCGCGCCATCTGCACGATCTCGCGCGAGGTGGTGCCACGCACGATGGAGTCGTCCACCAGCAGCACGTTGCGGCCCTTGAACTCGCTGGCGATGACGTTCAACTTTTGCCGCACGGACTTCTTGCGAACGCCCTGCCCCGGCATGATGAATGTACGCCCCACATAGCGGTTCTTCACGAATCCCTCCCGGTACGGAATACCCAGCAAATGCGCCAGTTGCGTGGCGCTCGGGCGGCTCGATTCCGGAATGGGAATGATCACGTCGATCTCGTTGGGCGGCACCGTGGAGACCACGCGCTTGGCCAATGCCTCGCCCAGGTTCAGGCGGGCCTGGTACACCGAGATGCCGTCCAGCACCGAATCCGGACGCGCCAGGTAGACGAACTCGAAGATGCAGGGGTTGAGTTGCGGCGCATCGGCGCACTGCTGCGCATGCACCGTGCCGTCGTCCGTGATGAACACGGCCTCGCCCGGCTGGATATCGCGCTCGAACACGTGGTTGGTGCCTTCCAGGGCCACCGACTCGCTGCCGACCATCACGGTGCCTTCCGGGCTGCGGCCCATGCACAGTGGGCGGATGCCGTGGGGATCGCGGAAGGCGACCAGCCCGTGGCCGGCGATCAGCGCGATCACGGCGTAGGAGCCCTTGACGCGGCGGTGCACGGCACGCACGGCCGCGAACACGTCCTCGGTCTGCAACGGCACACCGCGGGTGGCGCGCTCCAACTCATGCGCGAACACGTTGAGCAGCACTTCGGAGTCGCTCTCGGTGTTGGTATGGCGGTGGTCGGTTGAAAACAGTTCGGCGCGCAGCGATTGCGCATTGGTCAGGTTGCCGTTGTGCACCAGCACCAGGCCGAAGGGAGCGTTCACGTAGAACGGCTGGGCCTCTTCCTCGCTGTAGGCATTGCCCGCCGTGGGGTAGCGCACCTGCCCCAGGCCGACCGTGCCCGGCAACGCACGCATGTTGCGCGTGCGAAACACGTCGCGCACCATGCCCTTGGCCTTGTGCATGAAGAACTTGCGCCCCTGCTGGGTGACGATGCCCGCCGCATCCTGGCCCCGGTGCTGCAGGAGCAGCAGAGCGTCATAGACCAGTTGGTTGACAGGAGCCGTGCTGACCACGCCGACGATTCCACACATATTCGCGTTCCATCCAAAGGCGGGCGATCCCGCAATAAAAAATCAGTGCAGCGCCACCGGGGTGGCACCGCGTCCCTGTCATGAAGGCAGATGCCTTCCCAGCGCTGGCGGCAAAGCCGGCTTCAAAACTTCCAGCATCCCCGTCAATATGGGGGCGGCCTGCGACTCTTTCCACCACAGCCCCTCCTGCAAGGGGGTCCACAGCACCACGAGCGATGCCGCCAGCAGCAACACCATGCCCCGCAACGCGCCAAATGCGGCCCCGAGCGTGCGGTCCACGGGGCGCAGGCCCACCGCTTCGATCAATTTCTTGGCCAGCCAGGCCAGGAATCCACAGGCAAACAGCGTGCCGATGAACGCCAGCGCAAAGCCCGCCGCATGCCGGACGGACTCGGCCGAATCGGAAATCGGCAGCCACCGCCCCACGTCCTCGGCCCACCACTGGGCCATGAAAAAGGCCATGACCCAGCCCGCCAGCGACAGCACCTCATAAATCAGCCCGCGCCAGGCCCCCAGCACCAGGGACCCCAGCAGCACCGCCAAGAAAATCCAGTCCAGCGATGCCATGTACGCACGCGAGCCGTCGGCCGGCTACAGCGCCAGGACCGAAGCCGACAGGCCCAGGCCCTTCACGCGCGCAGCCGCCTTGTCCGCTTCGGCGCGGGAGGCATAGGGGCCGACCCTGACGCGGGTGCGTTTACCGTCCTTGGTGTCCACCACCTGGGTGTAGGTCTTGAGGCCGGCGCGCTCCAGCGACTGGCGCACTTCGCGGGCCTTGTCGGCATCGGCGAAGGCACCCACCTGCACGATCAGCCGGCCCTCTTCGCTTTTGGAGGCTGCCGCGGCCGGCGCCGGGGTATCGCGCCCTTCGAGCAAGGCCCGCGCACGCGCCGCGTCTTCCGAGCGCTGCGGTTTGGCCTCGGGCTTGGGTTCAGGTTTGGTTTCTGGTTTCGATTCGTGAACCTGCGGCTTCGGCTCCGGCCGGGGCACCGGCTTGGGCTCGGCCCGCACCTCGGGCTTGGACGCCGCCGCAGGCGCGGGCGCAGGGGCGTGCACCGGAGCAGACGCCGCCGGCTTGGGCGCGTTGCGGCTAGACGGCACGACCTCTTCGCCTTCGGCCAGCCCCCCCGGCCGAGCCATGGCCGGGCCGAAGCTGCCCGGACGGGCCGGCGCGGCCTCGGGCACCACCAGGGGAGCCACCTTGTTGCGATCGGGAATGTCGATAGGAATATCGACCGGGATGGGGCGCGGCTGGGTGTCGAAACCAGGATGGGGAAACCCACCACCCCCAGCAACACCAGCACCGCTGCGCCGATCAAGCCGGTGCCGTGCGCGCCGA
>NZ_BAAJYS010000228.1:0-5891 GCF_057543315.1 Acidovorax sp. KPB24-07 | reverse complement strand
CCTGCTGGCGGCGCTGTTCACCGTGATCGGGCTGAATCTGGCGGGCGTGTTCGAGTTCGGGCGCTTCCTGCCCAGTTCGGTGGCCAGCCTGCAGGCCCGCCACCCGGCGGTGGATGCCTTCCTGACCGGCGTGCTGGCCGTGGCCGTGGCCTCGCCCTGCACCGCGCCGTTCATGGGCGCCTCGCTCGGCCTCACGGCCACGTTGCCGGCCGCGCAGGCGCTGGCGGTGTTCGGCGCGCTGGGCCTGGGGCTGGCGCTGCCGTACCTGGCCGCCAGCTGGGTGCCCGCGGTGGCGCGCGCCCTGCCCCGCCCTGGCGCCTGGATGGACACGCTGCGCCGGTTCATGGCGTTCCCGATGTTCGCCACCGTGGTGTGGCTGGTGTGGGTGCTGGGCCAGCAAAGCGGCATCGACGGCGCGGCGGCCCTGCTGGCGCTGCTGGTCACGCTCAGCATGGCGGTCTGGGCACTCACGCTCGCCGGGCGCAGCCGCTGGGCAATTGCTCCTATTTCAATAGCACTCCTGGCATATTTGACTACGGCATGGGCACCAAAAGTGCTTGAAATCGTGCCGGCTTCGGCCGCAGCGGTGCCCTCTGCCAGCGGCTGGCGCCCCTGGCAGCCCGGCCTGCCCGAGGAACTGGTGGCCAAGGGCCAGCCCGTGTTCGTGGACTACACCGCCGCCTGGTGCGTGACCTGCCAGTACAACAAGAAAACCACCCTGGCGCACGAGGACGTACTGAAGGACTTCGCCGCCAAGAACGTGGCCCTGCTGCGCGCCGACTGGACGCGCCGCGATCCCGCCATCACCGCCGCGCTGGCGCAACTGGGGCGCAGCGGCGTGCCGGTGTACGTGCTGCAGGCGCCGGGCCGCCCCCCCGTGGTGCTGTCGGAAATTCTGGGCGTGCAGGAAGTGCGCGCGGCCCTCGCCGGCCTGTAAGCGCTTCGTTCAGCAGGCGCCCCATCGCCCTGCCGGCACGGGGGTTTTGGGTGGCGACGCGCTGGAGGCTCGGTGACACTGGGCCGCCCCGGGGGCCCCGGCCCCGTTCGTTCTTTCGACAGGAGAAATGCCATGCTTCGACGGACCCTCTTCGCCTGCCTTTTCCTCGCCACGGGCGCTGCCCAGGCGGCGGCCACCGTGGGCCAGCCCGCGCCCGACTTCGCACTGAAGGACGCCACCGGCAAGACCGTGCGGCTGTCGGACTTCAAGGGCAAGCACGTGGTGCTGGAGTGGACCAACCCGGGTTGCCCCTTCGTGCGCAAGCACTACGACAGCGGCAACCTGCCGGCCACGCAAAAGGGCGCGGTGGACCAGGGGGTGGTGTGGCTGTCGGTGAACTCCACCGAGAAGGCCAGCAGCGACTACCTGGCCCCCGCGCAACTGGCCGCCTGGTTCACCGAGCGCAAGGCGGTGCCCACCGCCCTGCTGCTGGACGAGGAAGGCACCGCCGGCCATGCCTATGGCGCGCGCACCACGCCGCACCTGTACATCGTCGATCCCAAGGGCACGCTGGTGTATGCGGGCGGCATCGACAGCATTCCTTCGGCCCGCCCGGCCGACATCCCGAAGGCCACGAACTACGTAAAGGCCGGCCTGGCCGACGCCCTGGCGGGCAAGCCGATCGCGGTGCCCACCACGCAGCCCTACGGCTGCTCGATCAAATACAAATCGCCGGCATAAGCCGGCGACGGGCCCGGCGACGGGTCTGCCATCCGCCGGCAATGGGCATGGCAGCACGGCCCCGGGCGGGCCGCGTGCCGTGGTGCGCTCAGACCACCAGCGCGGTCGCGGCGCCCACGCCGCACAGCGCGGTCAGGCCCGCGAGCAGCCCCACATCGCGGCGCTCGTTGCCCGCGCGCCAGCCGAGGAACGTGGTGATGACCAGGGTCGCCAGCAGGCACAGCAAAATCAATTCGATCATGGACATGGCAGGGCTCTCCTTGGCTGATTGATCAACGGGGGTCGTGGGGCAAGGCGGGCGTTTCGCGGGGCTGGCCGCGCGAGGTCCACAGCGAGGCAGCGACCGAGCCGGCGATCAGGCCCGCGGTGACCAGCAGCGCATAGCCGATCGGGATCTTGTACAGGTCGATCAGCAGCATCTTCGCGCCGATGAACACCAGCACCAGGGCCAGGCCATAGGCCAGCAGGTGGAAGCGGCTCGCCAGGTCGGCCAGCAGGAAGTACAGCGCCCGCAACCCCAGGATGGCGAAGATGTTGGCGGTCAGCACGATGAACGGATCGTTCGTGATGGCGAAGATCGCGGGAATGCTGTCCACCGCGAAGATGATGTCGGTCGTGCCGATCAGCACCAGCACCACGAAGAGCGGCGTGTAGTGCTTGACGCCGCCGATCATCGTCGTGAGCTTCTCGCCGTCGAACGTGTCGGAGATGCGCATGCGGCCCCGCAGGAACTTCAGCACCGGGTTGGTGGCGATGTCGGGCTCCTTGCCCGCGGCCAGCCACATCTTCACGCCGGTGATGACGAGGAAGGCGCCGAACACGTACAGCAGCCAGTGGAACGTGGCCAGAAGCCAGGCACCGGCCAGGATCAGCACGGTGCGCAGCACGATGGCACCGATGATGCCGACGATCAGCGCACGCTTTTGGTATTCCGCCGGGACGGCGAAGTAGCTGAACAGCATCAGGAACACGAAGATGTTGTCCACCGACAGGCTTTTTTCCACCAGGTAGCCGGTGATGAACTGCATCGATACCGTGTTGGCCACCTCGCGGCCCTGCGAGCCGTTGAGATACCACCACAGAATGCCGACGAACACGAAGGCCAGCGAGAACCAGAGCACGCTCCAGCCCACGGCCTCCCTGGTGGTCACCTTGTGCGCCCCCTGGCGCTCCATGACCAGCAGGTCGATCCCGATCGCGACGACCACGAAGACGGCAAAACCCGCCCACATCCACCAGGTTCCAATGGTTTCCATGGCTTTAGCCTCCGATCGGTTGAAAGCCGTGCGGCGACGGCGGTTGGGGGAATGCCGAAGGCGGCGCAAGGGAAACGGGCTGCAGGTGGTTCATGGCTTGTTGGAAAAGTAATTGGAGGGAGAACGAACCGGACTGTGGGGCCGCCGCAGCCAGAAAAGAAGATGCCTTCCCGGTACCATTGCTTCGGTTTTTCCGAACCATTCCATTTTCCCCACCGCCCGCCCCGCCATGAGCCAGAGCTTCAACTACCGCCACCTGTACTACTTCTGGGTGGTCGCCAAGGAAGGCGGCGTGGCCCGGGCGGCCGAACGGCTGGACATGGCGGTGCAGACCATCAGCGCCCAGGTGCGCTCCCTGGAAAAGGACCTGGGCGTGGCCCTGCTGCGCAGCGAAGGGCGCAACCTCGTGCTGACCGATGCCGGCGTGGCGGCCCTGCACGAGGCCGACCACATCTTCGCCCTGGGCGAGCAGTTGCCCCTGCGCGTGCGCGAGGCCACCAGCGGGCAGGCGGTGCGGCTGAACCTGGGCATCTCCGACGGCATCGCCAAGCTGGCCGTGCACCGGCTGCTCACCCCCGTGCTGGACGAGCCCCACCTGCGCCTGCTGTGCCACGACGGTGAATTCCAGCCCCTGCTGGCCGAACTGGCGCTGCACAAGCTCGATGCGGTGCTGGCCGACCGCTCCGCCCCGCCCAACCCCGCCCTGCGCACCACCAGCCAGTTGCTGGGCACCAGCGCCATCGGCTGGTATGCGCCGCCGCTGTGGGCCCGCGCCGCCTCGCAGAACTTTCCGCACAGCCTGGCCGTGGTGCCGGTGATCCTGCCCACGGCCCACGCCGCGCTGCGCGCGCGCATCGACCACTGGCTGGAGCGAGAGCGCATCCGCCCCCGGCTGGCCGGGGAGTTCGAGGACAGCGCCCTGCTCAGCACCTTCGCCGCCGCCGGCATGGGCGTGATGCCGGCGCCCCTGCTGCTGGGCGAGCACCTGCAGCGCACCTACGGGCTGGAGCCGGTGGGCACCACGGCGGACGTGCACGAGCACTTTCACCTGATCTACAGCGCGCGCAAGGTGATCCACCCCCTGGTCACCCGGCTGGCCGAGGCCGGCGCGGCGGGGCTGCTGGGGGATGCGGCCACGGATTGAAAGGGATGAACCGGCCGCCGGGGCCGGGCATGGACCTGGCGCAAAAACCCGGCCCCGCGGCTACGCCACAATCAGGGGCATGAGCTTCGCCCCCCTCCAGAACGACACCTTCCTGCGCGCCTGCCGGCGCCAGGCCACCGACTACACCCCCCTGTGGCTGATGCGCCAGGCCGGCCGCTACCTGCCGGAGTACAAGGCGACGCGGGCCCGGGCGGGCAGCTTCATGGGGCTGGCCACCAACGTGGACTACGCCACCGAGGTCACGCTGCAGCCCCTGGAGCGGTTTCCGCTCGACGCGGCCATTCTGTTCAGCGACATCCTCACCGTGCCCGATGCGATGGGCCTGGGCCTGTCATTCGCCGAGGGCGAAGGCCCGCGCTTCGCCCACGTGGTGCGCGACGAAGCGGCCGTGGCGGCCCTGGCCGTGCCCGACATGGACAAGCTGCGCTACGTGTTCGATGCGGTCACCAGCATCCGGCGCGCGCTCGACGGCCGCGTGCCGCTGATCGGCTTTTCCGGCAGCCCCTGGACGCTGGCCTGCTACATGGTGGAGGGCAAGGGCAGCGACGACTATCGCCTCGTGAAGACGCTGATGTACAGCCGCCCCGACCTGATGCACCGCATCCTGGCCATCAACGCCGACGCCGTGGCCGCCTACCTGAACGCGCAGATCGACGCGGGCGCCCAGGCCGTGATGGTGTTCGACAGCTGGGGCGGGGTGCTGGCCGATGGCGCCTTCCAGGCCTTCAGCCTGGCCTACACCAAGCGCGTGCTGGCCCAGCTCCAGCGCACCGGCGTGGACGGCACCGACGTGCCACGCATCGTGTTCACCAAGGGCGGTGCGCTCTGGCTGGACTCCATGAAGGACCTGGACTGCGAGGTGCTCGGACTGGACTGGACGGCCAATCTGGCCCGTGCACGCGCCCTGGTCGGCGGCGCGGTGGGTGGTCCCGGCAAGGCGCTTCAGGGCAACATCGACCCCAACGTGCTGTTTGCCCCGCCCGAGCAGATCGCGCTGCACACGCGCGCCGTGCTCGACAGCTTCGGCGCCCCCCACACCGACCGGACCACCACCGGCCCCACGCACATCTTCAACCTGGGCCACGGCATCAGCCAGTTCACGCCCCCGGAGCATGTGGCGGCCCTCGTGGAAACGGTGCACCGCCATTCCCGCGCGTTGCGCCAGGCTTGAAAGCCCTTGACAGGCCTTGACAGCAGGGGCAATGCCGGCGAGCAAGTTATGCACACCGCGCGCACCAGGTTGGCGCACGGGTGGCCTTCCTGGAAATTTTTTTTGATGCGTCTCAAAACAATGGAGCGGCGCTGGTAAGTCTTTGATTCATAAGGACTCGCAGAATTTGCCGAATTTCCGGGCAATGTAACAAAACCACGTGTTTTCAAGGCTTGGCGGCCGGTCGGACGGTGATATCAACAAAGTTATCCACAGAAAATCGGTACTTTTGCAAAATCCTCGTCAAATCAAGCACTTGCGTTGCCCATTGAAGAAATTGCCCGACCTTCGCTGCCCGCCCTAGCACAAAATGGACTCTTGACAAGGCCGACGCAGATGCACTTATGCACAAGCCGCTTGATGCGGCGCAGCATGCGACCTGGCATGACACGCCTTGGGCAGCATTCACCGCATTTTTGATAGATCATTGATTCATATGGATTTTTTTAAACTCTCCCCATCGCCGGCAGATGGTGGCGGGGGCGGTCTGCTCCCCCTGGGCGATCAGCCGGGCCGGGGATGTCAACAAAGTTATCCACAGAAAATCGATACTTTTGCAAAATTCCTCGTCAAAATCAAGTC
>NZ_BAAJYS010000227.1:0-5932 GCF_057543315.1 Acidovorax sp. KPB24-07 | reverse complement strand
CGCTGCGCGCGCGTCGGCCACGCGGCGCTGGCGGCGGCAGGGCATGCAGCTCGGGCGGCATCCACAGGTTGAACTCGGTCTTGAAAAAGCTCAGGCGTGCCGGTGAAGAACGATGGCGAACAGCAGCCAGCCCAGATCAGGCCGGCCAGGTGTGCAGCCAGGCCATGGCCTGGCGGAAACCCTCGCGCTCGGGTGCGGTCTTCTGCTTCATGCGCCCCCCAGCCAGCGGGGCGCCATCGCCAGCGCGCCCAGGGCGAGCGCCGGCAGCCCGAGGGCGGCCCAGGCGCCCCAGGCCGTGCGTGCATAGAAGGCCCATGCCACGGCGCAGGCATAGACCAGCCACGACAGCAGCGTGGCGGTGAGCACCGCCTCCACACGCGGCATGAACGGCATCAGGCCGAGGGTGAGGGCGGCGGTGGCGGCCGCCGCCAGCGCGTAGCCACCCAGCCCCCCCGCCAGGGCGCGGGAGGTGATCGCCAGGCGGTAGCGCCAGTCGACGCGGGCCGCCTTCATGGCCGGGCGGCGCCCACCAAAGCGATGGCGGCCGCGCAGGAATGGGTGTCGGAAAAGGGGTGATCGGCCGGGGTGGCGAAACAGGCGCGCGCAGGACAGTGCAGCATCGAAAGGCTCCATGCAGGTTGGGGCGCTGGCTGCAGGCGGGGCACGGGGCCCGGGGCGGACTGACTGGCTGGCTAGGCCGGTATTCTAGGTTTTATGAGAATCGTTCGCATTCCGTTGTGTGCAATCGCAACAAACAGTGGGAACTTGGGCGCCATGGGCACGCCACCTGATGCGTGCGCGCCACACTTTGAGGGGCGGGACCGGGCCGGAAACGAAAAACCGGCCCGAAGGCCGGCTGGAGCACGGGTTACCCGGTGGCGGGTGCCGGGCAGGTGGTGCGTTATTCGATCTCGCCCATCTGCGACTGCAGGTAGTTCTGCAGCCCGACCTTGGCCAGCAGGTCGATCTGCGTTTCGAGGAAGTCGATGTGCTCTTCGGTGTCGTCCAGGATGCCCTGCAGCAGATCGCGCGAGACATAGTCGCGCACCGTTTCGCAGTGGGCGATGCCGTCCTTGATGGTGGCCTGGGCGCCGCGCTCGGAGCGCAGGTCGCATTCGAGGATCTCGGGCACGTCCTCGCCGACTTGCAGCTTGGCCAGGTCCTGCAGGTTGGGCAGGCCGTCCAGCATGAAGATGCGGTCCATGAGCTTGTCGGCATGCTTCATCTCGCCGATCGACTCTTCGTATTCCTTCTTCGCCAGCTTGTCGAAGCCCCAGTGCTTGAGCATCCGGTAGTGCAGGAAGTACTGGTTGATGGCCGTCAGTTCGTTCTTGAGCTGGGCCTGCAGATGCGAAATGACCTGTGCGTCGCCTTGCATGGAGATTCTCCTTGTGTGGGTTTGGGGTGCGATTGTCATGACGCGGGCCACGTGGCGCAAGGCAATCTCCCTGCCCGGGCGGTATGGCTGCGTTTGATGCTGAGTTGTGTTCGCGTTGGGCGTCCTCAGATACAGTCGTTCGCTCCTGGCCCACGCCATCGAGCCCTTGCTTTTTATAGCCTGTGGCAATCAACTTGATGAAGTCAATTAATTGGATTGATGGCTTGGGAGCGCCTAAACTTCAGGTTTTCGTGTTCAGCCATCAACCTAGGAAACAGCAATGTCCCTGATCAATACGCAAGTCCAGCCCTTCAAGACCACCGCTTTCGTGAACCGCGACGGCAAGGGCGACTTCATTGAAGTGACCGAAGCCAACCTCAAGGGCAAGTGGTCCGTCCTGATTTTCATGCCGGCGGCCTTCACCTTCAACTGCCCCACCGAAATCGAAGACGCGGCCGACAACTATGCCGAGTTCCAGAAGGCCGGCGCCGAGGTCTACATCGTGACGACCGACACGCACTTCTCGCACAAGGTGTGGCACGAAACCTCCGACGCCGTCGGCAAGGCCAAGTTCCCCCTGGTGGGCGACCCCACGCACCAGCTGACCAACGCGTTCGGCGTGCACATTCCTGAAGAAGGCCTGGCATTGCGCGGCACGTTCGTGATCAACCCCGATGGCGTGATCAAGACCCAGGAAATCCATTCCAACGAAATCGCCCGCGACGTGTCGGAAACCCTGCGCAAGCTGAAGGCGGCCCAGTTCACCGCCGCCAACCCAGGCCAGGTGTGCCCCGCCAAGTGGAAGGAAGGCGCCAAGACGCTGACGCCTTCCCTGGATCTGGTCGGCAAGATCTAAGCACCTCGGCCTCCCGCAGGAGCGGGGCGCCTCGGGCGCCCCTGGCCGGACAGCAGCATGGCGTGCGCGCCATGCCGTCCGGCTTTTTTTTCGCCCGCTCATCCCCGATTTCTCCGCTCCGTGCCCGGCACTGGCCGCACCGCCCAACGACACAACTCGAATCGCAAAGGACACCACCATGCTCGACGACCAACTCAAAACCCAACTTTCGGCTTACCTGGAGCGCGTGACGCAACCGTTCGAGATCGTGGCGTCCCTGGACGGCAGCGAGGTGTCCACCCAGACCCGCGAACTGCTGGAAACCATCCAGGGCCTGCGCAGCGACAAGATCACCCTGCGCACCGACGGCAACGATGCGCGCAAGCCCTCGTTCACCCTGCAGCGCGCCGGCACGCAGACCCAGCTGCGCTTCGCCGGCCTGCCGCTGGGCCATGAATTCACGTCGCTCGTGCTGGCCCTGCTGTGGACCGGCGGCCATCCCCCGAAGGTCGAGCAGGACGTGATCGAGCAGATCCAGGCCATCGATGGCGACTTCGAGTTCGACGTCTACATGAGCCTGACCTGCCACAACTGCCCGGACGTGGTGCAGGCGCTGTCGCTGATGGCCATCTTCAACCCGCGCATCAAGACCACGGTGATCGAGGGTGGCGCCTTCCAGCAGGAAGTGACCGACCGTGAAATCATGGCGGTGCCCATGGTGTTCATGAACGGCCAGGTATTCGGCTCGGGCCGCATGACCGTGGAAGAGATCGTGGGCAAGCTGGACACCGGCGCGGCGGCGCGCGATGCGGCCAAGCTCTCGGCCAAGGAGGCCTTCGACGTGCTGGTGGTCGGCGGTGGCCCGGCCGGCGCCGCGGCCGCCGTGTATGCCGCCCGCAAGGGCATCCGCACCGGCGTGGCCGCGGAGCGCTTCGGTGGCCAGGTCAACGACACGCTGGACATCGAGAACTACATCTCGATCAGCAAGACGGACGGCCCCCGATTCGCCGCGGCGCTGGAGCAGCACGTGCGCGACTACGAGGTGGACCTGATGAACCTGCAGCGCGCCAAGGCCTTGAAGCCCGCCGCGGCGGAAGGCGGCCTGATCGAGGTCGAGCTGGAAAACGGTGGCACCTTGCGCTCGCGCACGGTCATCCTCTCGACCGGTGCGCGGTGGCGCAACATGAACGTGCCCGGCGAAGACCAGTACCGCACCAAGGGCGTGACCTACTGCCCCCACTGCGACGGCCCGCTGTTCAAGGGCAAGCGCGTGGCGGTGATCGGCGGCGGCAACTCCGGCGTGGAGGCGGCCATCGACCTGTCCGGCGTGGTGGCGCACGTCACGCTGCTGGAGTTCGCGGCCGATCTGAAGGCCGACGCCGTGCTGCAGCGCAAGCTGCGCAGCCTGCCCAACGTGACCGTCATCACCCAGGCGCAGACGACCGAGGTGCTGGGCGACGGCAACCGCGTGACGGGCCTGGCCTACCAGGACCGCGTGAGCGGCGAAGCGAAGCAACTGGCGCTGGAAGGCATCTTCGTGCAGATCGGCCTGTTGCCCAACACCCAGTGGCTGCAGGGCACGGTGGAGCTGTCGAAGTTCGGCGAAATCGTGGTGGACTCGCATGGCCGCACCAACGTGCCGGGCGTGTTCGCCGCGGGCGACGTGACCACGGTGCCGTACAAGCAGATCATCATCGCGGCGGGTGAGGGCGCCAAGGCGGCCCTGGGCGCATTCGACCACCTGATCCGCACCACCGCACCGGCGTGATCGCAGGCGCCCGGGCGCCTGGTGGATGACGGGGCGCCACGGCGCCCCGCTCCTTCTTTTCTGTCTTTTCAAAGCACAAGGCGGCCTTCGGGGCCGCCTTGTGCTTTTTGCCGTTCTGCCGTGCGCGGGGGAGGGGCGCCCCTGCCCCTGGAAGGCCACTGCCGTCATGGCGCTGACACGGTGCGGGCGGATCATTCGGGTTGCAGATTATTGCGTTTATGCACTTTTCTGTAACTGCAAGGCGGTCGCCCCGAAGTTCGGTCTTTGGCCCAGTCCGCCGCTTGATCCACTCGACCCGCGAGACCTTTCCATGACCTTGATCCCTGCAGCCCCCCGATCGCGCCCCCGCTGGGCGCGGCCGCTCTTCATGTTTCTGGCCGGTTCGGCGATGGCGTTGGCCCTGGCGGGCTGCGGCGGCAGTGGGGGAGGCGGCACCTCCGCCGATGCCCCCGGCGCCGAAAAGACCCAGCTGCGCTGCGCCCCTTGATCGCGCACGCCTTCCCCGTCGAACCCACGCAGAGCACACCATGACCATCGATTCCCGGAAACGCAAGTTCCTCCAGGCCGCGGCCGGCACCACCGCGTCCGCCGCGGCGCTGAGCCTGTTCCCGCCCAGCATCCGCCGGGCCCTGGCCATTCCGGCCAACCACCGCACCGGCACGATCCAGGACGTGGAGCACGTCGTGATCGTCATGCAGGAAAACCGCTCCTTCGACCACTACTTCGGCACCTTGCCCGGCGTGCGCGGTTTCGGCGACCGCTTCACCATCCCCGTGGCCGGCGGCCGCAGCGTGTGGCAGCAGCTGGACAAGAACGGCGCGCCCGTGCTGCCCTACCACCTGGACCAGAAGGCCGGCAATGCCCAGCGCGTGAGCGGCACGCCCCACAGCTGGGTCGACGCGCGCAACGCCTGGGACCGTGGCCGCATGCAGGAGTGGGCGCGCTACAAGCAGCCCCAGTCCATGGGCTACTACACGCAGCAGGAGGCCCCGTTCCAGTTCGCCCTGGCCGAAGCCTTCACCGTGTGCGATGCGTACTTCTGCTCGCTGCACGGCGGCACCAATTCCAACCGGCTGTTCCACTGGACCGGCACCAACGGCGCCACGGGTCCCTCCGGCCGGGTGGTGGTGAACAACGCCCTGGACGAGCTCGACTCGGACACCGACATCCGCACCGGCGGCTACGACTGGACCACCTACCCCGAGCGTCTGCAAAAGGCCGGCGTCTCGTGGATGGTCTACCAGAACATGCCCGACAACTTCACCGACAACCCGCTCTTCGGCTTTCCGCAGTACCGCCAGGCCAACCTCGCCTCGGGCAAGCCGGTCTACCATGACCGCGACGTCAACCCCGCCTACGACCCCGCGAGCGACAACACCGGCAACCCGCTCTACAAGGGCATTGCCAACACCATGCCGGACGGCGGCTTTCTCGGCACCTTCCGCAAAGCGGTGCTCGACGGCTCGCTGCCGCAGGTGTCGTGGGTCATCCCGCCCGCCACGTACTCCGAACACCCGGGCCCTTCCAGCCCGGTGCAGGGCGGCTGGTACGTGCAGGAGGTGCTCGATGCCCTCACGGCCAATCCCGACGTGTGGAGCAAGACCGTGCTGCTCATCAACTTCGACGAGAACGACGGCTACTTCGACCACCTGCCGCCGCCGTGCGCGCCGTCGCTGGATGCCAGCGGCGGCAAGATCGGCAAGTCCACGCTGAGCGACCGGGACATGGCCTACGAGTACTACACGCACACCGCGGTCCCCGGCACCGGCATGCCGCCGCCCGATGGCGACTGCTACGGCCCCGGGCCGCGCGTGCCGATGTGGGTGATCTCCCCGTGGAGCCGCGGCGGCTGGGTGAATTCGCAGAACTTCGACCACACCTCCGTGCTGCGCTTTCTCGAAGCCCGCTTCGGCGTGCAGGAGCCGCAGATCAGCCCCTACCGCCGCGCGGT
>NZ_BAAJYS010000226.1:0-5974 GCF_057543315.1 Acidovorax sp. KPB24-07 | reverse complement strand
GGCCGCGCGCGATGCCGGCGCCACGACCGCCTTCTACACCGTGGTGCGCCTGCCCTGGGAGGTGGCGCCGCTCATGCGCGAGTGGCTGGCGCTGCACTACCCGCAGCGCGCGGCGCGCGTGATGGCCCGCATCCAGGACCTGCACGGCCTGAGCGCCGAGGCCCGCGCGGCGGGCAAGAGCTACCAGAGCGACTTCGCCACGCGCATGAAGGGCACGGGGCTGTGGGCCGACCTGGTGCGCCAGCGGTTCGCCACCGCGTGCCGGCGCCTGGGCCTGAACCGCCAGCGCGTGGAGCTGGACCTGTCGCAGTACCGGCCCGGGCTGGCGCGGGGGCAGGGCAGCCTGTTCTGACGCCGCGAAGGACGGCGCGGCCGGGGGGGCTGCAAACAATCTTTCGCAATGCGCCGGACAACGCAACTTGCTGCTGTCGCCGGCCCCCGCTTCAGTGCCACGCGGGGCGGCCGCGGTTCTAAGCTCGGCCGTGAATGTTCTGTGGCCGCTGCCGTTTCCCGCGGTGGCCGGCTTTCCGCCGTTTCCTGCTGTCTGGAGTGCGACCCATGGCCTTGCGTGATTTCAAAGTGCTGACCTTCGACGTGGTTGGCACCCTCATCGATTTCGAGGGCGGCATGCTCGCCTATCTGCGCCGGGCCGTGCCCGGCAGCCCCGTGACCGACGAGGCGTTCCTCGCGGCCTACCGCGCCGCCCGCAAGAGCGGCGACACCTGGGCCTATCCCGACGACCTGGAGCGCTGCTGGCATGCGATCGCGCCGTCGCTGGGCCTGCCCGACAGCGAGGCGCTGGCGCGCGGCCTGCGCGACTCGGTGGCCGACTGGCCGGCGTTCCCCGACTCGGTACAGGCGCTGCAGCGCCTGCGCGGGCATTTCAGGCTCGTGACGATGACCAACGCCCAGGCGTGGGCGCTGGAGCACTTTCAGAAAGCCCTGGGCTCGCCCTTCGACCTGCTGCTCAGCTGCGACGACGCGATGTGCGAGAAGCCCGACGCGCGCTACTTCGCCTATGCCCGCGGCCGCTACGAGGGCGCCTGGGGCTACCAGCAGGCCGACAACCTGCACGTGGCGCAGAGCCAGTACCACGACATCGGCATCTCCAAGCGGCTGGGCATCACCACCTGCTGGATCGAACGGCGGCACGGCATGAAGGACTCGGGCGGCACCATCGAATCCGAGCACACCGTGCCGGACTACCACTTCCACACGCTGGCCCAGCTGGCCGACGCGGTGGAGGCGGGGCAATGAGCCTGGACGGCCACGAGCGCTTGTCCGCCCTGGAGGGCCTGGAGCGCATCGCCCGGCCGGTGGCCGACCTGCTGCCCGAGCTCATTGCCCTGCGGCGCGACCTGCATGCGCACCCCGAGCTGGCCTTTCAGGAGCGGCGCACGGCCGGCATCGTGGCGCAGTCGCTGCGGCTGCTCGGCCTGGAGGTGCACGAAGGCATCGGCGGCACGGGCGTGGTCGGCACGCTGCGCTGCGGCAGCGGGCCCCGCAGCATGGGCCTGCGCGCCGACATGGATGCGCTGCCCATGGTGGAACTGGGCACGGCGGCCCATGCCAGCCGCCACCCGGGCGCACACCACGGCTGCGGGCACGACGGCCACACCAGCATGCTGATCGGCGCGGCGCGCCAGCTGGCGCGCACGCGCGGGTTTGACGGCACCGTGCACTTCATCTTCCAGCCCGCCGAGGAAGGCC
Organism: Acidovorax sp. KPB24-07; assembly: GCF_057543315.1. NCBI lineage: Bacteria > Pseudomonadati > Pseudomonadota > Betaproteobacteria > Burkholderiales > Comamonadaceae > Acidovorax > Acidovorax sp. KPB24-07. The sequence continues at coordinate 4,264 of NZ_BAAJYS010000226.1, read as the reverse complement.
AGGGCGGCGCGCGCAAGATGATCGAGGACGGCCTGTTCGAGCGCTTTCCGTGCGACAGCGTCTACGCGCTGCACAACTGGCCCGACCTGCCGCTGGGCCACGCCCAGACCCGGCCCGGGCCCATCATGGCCGCGGCCGACCGCTTCGACATCGCCGTGCGCGGGCGCGGCGGCCATGCCGCGCAGCCGCACCACACGCCCGATGCCATCCTGGCCGCGAGCCAGCTGGTGGCCCAGCTCAACACCATCGTGGCGCGCCGCATCGACCCCGGCGAGTCGGCCGTGCTGTCGGTCACGCGCATCGAGGGCGGGCACAGCCACAACGTGCTGCCGGCCGAGGTGCAGATCACCGGCACGGTGCGCAGCTTCGACGCCGCATCGCAAGACCGCATCGAGGCCGCGCTGCGCGCCACCGCCGAGGGCATTGCCCTGGCCAGCGGCACGCAGGTGGAGGTGACCTACCTGCGCTACTACCCCGCGACGGTGAACACCCCGGCCGAGGCGGATCTGGCACTTCAGGCCGCGCGCGCCATCGGCCTGCAGGCCGGCGTGGCACCGCGCGCCGCCTTCACCTCGGAAGACTTCGCCTTCATGCTGCAGCGCCGCCCGGGCGCCTACCTGTGGCTCGGCCAGGGCCGCGCCGAGCCCGGGCCCGACGGCGAGCGCGCGCTGCACCACCCGTGCTACGACTTCAACGACGACGCGCTGCCGCTGGGCGTGCGCTGGTTCTGCGAGGTGGCGGCGCGCGCCCTGGCGCCCACCTGATGCGGGCTTGAAGCCTGGCATCGCCCCGGCGCCGCACTTTGATTCCTTCCATCCACTTCATCGACCCAAGGGACCATCCCATGAGCATCACCGTGCTGCGCCAGTCCGCCACCCTCGGCGGCTTCGAACACCAGGGCACGCCCGCCTGTCCGCTGACCCTGCCGCCGTGCGAGTTCAGCGGCATCGACGTCGATCTGCAGGGCGCGGGCGAGAACCGCTCGGGCCTGTGGGAATGCACGCCCGGCCGCTTCGAGCGCCAACTGGCCAATGCCGAGGTCATGCACATCCTGGCCGGGGCCTGCACCTTCACGCCCACGGGCGGCGAGCCGCAATCCATTCGAGCCGGAGACACGCTGTTCTTCCCGTCGAACACCACCGGCGAGTGGCATGTGACGCAAACGCTGCGCAAGGTGTTCGTGGTGCTGGCGGCGTAAAGCCTCCATCGGCGCTGCGTTCAGGGGCGTGCAGGTCCGTCGCTGCTCGGCGCGGGCAGCTTCGCGATCACCTTGATCTCGAACTGGAAGCCGTAGAGCCAGGTCACGCCCACGCCGGTCAGCGTGGGGTGGGGCGCGTTGCCCCAGTACTCCGGCACGATAGCCCACACCGTCTCGAACGTCGATTCGGGATCGACGAGGAAGACCGTGACATCGACCACGTCGTCGAAGGTGCAGCCGGCCGCTTGCAGGATGGCGTTCAGGTGGTCGAACGCCAGCCGCACCTGCGCCGGCAGGTCGGGCTCGGGCGATCCGTCCTCGCGGCTGCCGACCTGGCCCGACACGAACAGAAAGCCGTTGGAGCGTACCGCTGGCGAATAGCGGTTGCGGTCGTAGAGCGCGCGGCGCCCGGCGGGGAAGACGACGTCGCGTTGGGGCGTGCTGGTGGAGTTCATCAAAGGTTCATCGGGGCGAAGCCGCCCGGTGGTTGGCGATGCAGGCACTGTAGGCAGCGGCGTGCGGGGAATAAAGGGCCCAGTCCACCCATCACTGTTTGTAGACTCCAAACAATCCCTCCGCCACCTCCTCCTCCACCACCGCTCCCGCCACCGAAAGCACAGCGCCCATGGACCGTTTCGATGCAATGCAAGCCTTCGCCCGCGTGGTGGAGGCCGGCAGCTTCACCAAGGCGGCGGAGACCCTGCACATGAGCAAGACCACCGTGACCCAGCTCGTGCAGCAGCTGGAGGCGCGGCTGCGCGTGAAGCTGTTGAACCGTACGACCCGCAAGGTCAACGTCACGGCCGACGGCGCGGCCTGTTACGACCGAGTGGTGCGCCTGCTGGCCGACATGGACGATGCCGAGGGCAGCCTGTCCAGCGCCTCCGCGCTGCCCCGGGGCCGCCTGCGGGTGGACGTGCCCAGCCCGCTGGCCCGCGCCATCCTGGTGCCGGCGCTCCCGGCCTTCCACACCCGGTACCCGGACATCCAGATCGACATGGGCGTGAGCGACCGCATCGTGGACCTGATCGGCGAGAACGTGGACTGCGTGGTGCGCGGGGGCGAGCCTAACGATCCGTCCCTGGTCGCGCGGCGCGTGGGCGACCTGCAGCTGGGCGTGTATGCCGCGCCCGGCTACCTTGAGCGCGCGGGCACGCCGCTGCACCCGAACGAGCTGGAGAACTCGCACCACCGCACGGTGGGCTTTCTGTGGGCGCGCACCGGCAAGGCCTTGCCGTATGCCATGCACCGCGAGGGCGAGCGCCTGGCCGTGCGGGGCCGCCATGTGTTCTCGGTGGACGACGGCAACGCGTACCTGGCGGCCGGCGTGGCGGGCCTGGGCGTGCTGTGGCTGCCGGACTATCTGGCGCGCGAGCCCCTGGAGCGGGGCGAACTGGTGCGGCTGTTCCAGGACTGGCGCCTGGACCCGATGCCGCTGTACATCGCGTATGCGCCGCACCGGCACGTCAGCCCGCGGCTGCGCGTGTTCATTGAGTGGGTGGCTGGCCTCATGGAGCGGCATGCACCCCTGGCCGGCCGGCCACGGGCGTGACGCGGGCCTGTCAGGCGGCCTGCTGCGCCGGCTGCGATGCCGCGAACCGGCCGATGAAGTAGGGCGCCAGCGGAATCGACGTCTGGCCCGTGGCGATCAGTTCGGCCATGGTCTCGCCCACGCCGGGGCTGATGGCGAAGCCCTCGCCGTTGAAGCCGAAGGCGTAGTGCAGCCCCGCCACCTTGGCGCTCGGCCCCATCACCGGCTGCCAGTCGGGGGTGTAGCCCTCGATGCCGCTCCACACGCGGATCAGCTGCACGTGCTCGAACGCCGGCACGAAGCGGCGCAGCTCGCGCAGCTGGCGCTGCACGTTGTCGGGCTTCACGTAAGCGCGGATGCGGTCGGCATGCGCGGGCCCTTTCAGGCCGCCGCCGAAGACGATGTTGCCGCGCGCAATCTGCCGAAAGTACAGGCCCTCGGTCTCGATGGGGGACGACAGGCCGATGGACGGCCCGAGCGCGTAGGGCAGGGGCTCGGTCACGCCCATCTGCGGACCGCGGGCCTCCATCGGCACGGGCTCGCCGAACTGCTCGGCCATGCGGTTGGACCACGCGCCGCAGGCCACCAGCATCTGCGGGGCGCGAAAGCGCCGCCCATCGGCCGTGTGGGCGACGAAGCCGTTGGCGTCGCGCTCCACCTGCATCACCTCGGCATGCTCGACGATGTTCGCGCCCGCACGCCGCGCCGCGCGGGCGAAGGCCGGGCCGGCCAGGCGGGGGTTGGCGTGGCCGTCCTGGGGCGAGTAGGAGCCCGCCACCACGCCGGGCGCGAAGATGCCCCAGCGCTGGCGCAACTGCTCGGCGGTGAACAGCTGCAGGTCCAGCCCCAGGGGCTTGACGTCGTGCGCGTGCTTTTCGAGCACCGCGGCCTGCTTTTCGGTGTAGCACACGCGCAGGTGGCCGTAGGGCACGAACTCGGCGTCTTCGCCCAGCAGCGACCGGATGCGGCCCCACACGGCGCGCGCGCGGTTGGCCAGCGGCATCTGGTGCAGCTCGCGCCCTTGGCGGCGCACGTTGCCGAAATTGGTGCCGCTGGCTTGGCGGCCCACCAGCTCGCGCTCCAGCAGCGTGACGGACAGGCCGTGCTGGCGCAGGAAGAAGGCCGTGGTGGTGCCCATCAGGCCACCGCCCAGCACCAGCACGTCGGTGTCGTGCGTCGTGGCGTTCTGGCTGCCGTGGTTCATGCCTGCACCTCGCGCGTGTTCATCATCAAAGGCTTGACCGGCGCCTGCGACCGCAGGCGGCCCACCTGTTCCACGGGAACGTGGCAGGCGCTCGCGACGATTTCCGCCGCGGCATGGCCGCAAAAGCGCCCCTGGCAGCGCCCCATGCCGACGCGGCTGAAGGCCTTGGCGCGGTTCACTTCCTGGCTGTCCATCTCGGTCACGCAGCGGCGCAGTTCGCCCGCGGTGACGGCCTCGCAGCGGCACACCACCGCCGCATCGGGCAGCGCCGCGGCCTGCGCATGCGGCCAGGGAAAGGCCCGCGCCAGCCCCTCGCGAAAGCGGTCCATCC
>NZ_BAAJYS010000225.1:0-6062 GCF_057543315.1 Acidovorax sp. KPB24-07 | reverse complement strand
GGCCGCGTCGCCAGCGCCCCCGGCCGGCGCCGGCCCAGCCTTCCCGAAACTGGTGGAACCACCTGGGCCTGTGGCGCGGGCTGGCGGGCTCGGGCTTTGCCATGGCGGCCGTGCTGGCCGCGGTGCTGGTCACCCGCGTGGCGCCGCAGGCCGTGCCCCCGCAGTTCATGGTGGTGCTGGTGGCACCGCAGGACAAGGCGCCCGGCTGGGTCGTGCAGGCAAATTCGCCCAGCGCGCTCCAGCTCATTCCGCTGGGCGTGGCCGAAGTGCCCGCGGGCCGCGCGCTGGAATTCTGGACCAAGGCCGACAGCTGGAGTGGCCCGGTCTCGCTGGGACTGGTCCAGCCCGGCCAGTCATTGCAGCTGGCGCTGGAAAAGCTGCCGCCGCTGCAGCCCAACCAGTTGTTCGAGTTGACGCTGGAGCCCCCGAGCGGCTCGCCCATCGGCAAGCCCACCGGCCCGATCCAGTACATCGGCCGGGCGGTGAAGGTGCTGTGAGCCCGGCCGCGGCCCGTCGCTCGGCCGCCGCACAATAGCGCCATGTCCACCGCCCCCCACCCCAGCCCCGCCACGCCGGCCCGACCGGCCACCCCCTCGATCTGGCGCGCGCCCGAGCTGTCCGCCCGCTGGTGGCCCGTCTTCCTGCGCAACCTGCTGGTGTGGCGCAAGCTGGCCATCCCCAGCCTGGTGGGCAACATCGCCGAGCCGCTGATGTGGCTGGTCGCCTTCGGGTACGGCATGGGCGCGCTGGTGGGCCAGGTGAACGTGGGGGGCACGCAGGTGCCCTACATCCTGTTCCTGGCGAGCGGCTCCATCTGCATGAGCGCCATGAACGCGGCCAGCTTCGAGGCGCTGTACTCGGCCTTCTCGCGCATGCACGTGCAAAAGACCTGGGACGGGATCATGAACGCGCCGGTCAGCCTGGACAACGTGGTGCTGGCCGAGATGCTGTGGGCCGCCTTCAAGGCCGTGTTCACCGTCACCGCCATCCTGGGCGTGATGCTGGCGCTGAAGATCAGCCACAGCCCCAAGCTGCTCGTGGCCTGGCCCGTGCTGCTGTTCGTGGGGGTGATGTTCTCCAGCATCGCGCTGATCTTCAACGCGCTGGCCAAGGGCTACGACTTCTTCACCTATTACTTCACCCTGGTGCTCACGCCGATGATGTTCCTGTCGGGCGTGTTCTTCCCGCGCGAGCAGCTGCCCGCCGTGGTGCGCCATGTGTCCGACTGGCTGCCGCTGGCCAACGCGGTGGAACTGGTGCGCCCGCTGTTCATGGACCAGTGGCCCGCGCACCCGCTGCGCCACGGCCTGGTGCTGGTGGTCACCACGGTGGTGGCGTTCTGGACGGCGCTGGCGCTCACGCGCAAGCGGTTCCAGGCCTGACAGCGAGCGACGGCCGGGCAACCTGAAAGCCCTGGCAACGGTTTTTCAGTGCCTCGCAACGCGCGCTCCTGCTATGACGCCTTTCCCAGAAAAATGGCTTCTACAACGACCGCTTTTTTCGAACCCGACAGACTTGGAAAGAATTCAGCGGAGTCTTCAAATTCCATGCATGTGCCATGGTAGGGATCCCTGATCGTCAAGAAGAACTTCCCATTGTCTTCCCGCACTTTGTCGAGCATCACATCGTGTCCGTTCTTGGTCAGAATGCAGGATCCCAGTTCATCTATTTTTTGGGATAAATCCCGCCAAGTCTCTTTCCTGCTGGCGTGTGTTCCCCCGAACAGGCCTGTTTTGTAATTGATCTCGTGTTTGAATTTGACAGGAGTACGGCCCGTTTTCTCTTGGAGCGTCGCCATGATTTCGTGATCGTTCCGACGTACTCCCGTCATAGGTAGTGGAGGCGAATTGCCACCGATCGATGCAACCCCGTTATCGAGGAGCATCATCAACTCACAAGCACTCGCGCAATCATTGGCGCCCGGTTGAGGGACCATGAATCGCCCTCCTGGCATGGGATAAACAGTGAATCCTCCCATCTTGGCAGGGCTTACCGGAAAGCCCTCGACCATGAAGGCGGCCTGTTTGAAGTCTGCAGAAACCTCGATTCCCGCGATGTGACGAGTGACCCGATGGGACGGAACATCGTGAATCTCGCCCGAGGCAATGTGTTCACTGCGCGCTCCAGCAGCGAACCGGCGAACGATGCCATCGGCGCATTGAACCATGGGCTCAGCGAGCGACAGGCGGAAATGAGGGCCCAAGCGTGGGTCCGGTTTTTCTCCCGCACTGTGATCAATCACGCCGACCACATTCTTCATGTTGCCGAGTCGTCCGAAGGTTGCCGGTGATTCAAGGTCGGTGTGGGTTGCACAACTGCGCGAGGTGGGCGCAAGAGGCGGCCGAGACGATGGCGACGAAGCCCGATGGAATCCTGATTTCTCTTCGTTGGAAACATGTTGCGGACTGCGTTGATAGGATGGCGATCTCACCCTGGGCCGCAGTGCCCCGTCACCCCGGAGAGGCGAGCGTCTGTTCAGAGGCGAAGAATCATCGGCAGTCGTTGCAGATGGTCGGGAAGTCGAGGCCGGTCGCGTCGACGGTGCCGCCGCCGTTTCCTTTGCACCACGAACCGGGGTTTCTCGACTAACAATGGATGGCTTCATAGAGTGCCCGAATAGGTTGACAGCCGTGTTTATCTGACCACGCGCCAAGCCAGTCGTTGGATTTTTGCCGCTTCGATTTGGCAAAACCCAGACTTCACGAACCATTGGTTTACCGGGCGAATAATCTATCGTTGTGCATTCCAAACCCAGGGAGGAACGCGGCGACAAGGTTGTCGCGCGCCTGCCCGACAGATCACATCATCGATCAGACGCAGTGCGCGCGCAGAGCACATGCCCATGCCTAGGGAGTGCGGTATTGCGCAGCACTTGCCGAATGCCTACAGCAACGGCAGCAACAATGCGCCGCCCGCGATTGCCGATACGATCACGCCGATCCGCGCAACCCCTGTTTTTTGATTTGGCTATTTGGCCGGAAAGACTTTATATGACGATCACGACCGTCGGCATCATCGGCGCAGGCACCATGGGCAACGGCATCGCGCAGGCCTGCGCCGTGTCGGGCATCCACGCGGTGATGGTGGACATCTCGGAGGCCGCCGTGCAAAAGGGTCTGGCCACCGTGGCCGGCAGCCTGGACCGGCTCATCAAGAAGGAAAAGATCACCGCCGCCGACAAGGACGCGGCCCTCTCGCGCATCCGCACCTCGACGAACTACGACGACCTCAAGACCGCGCAGATCGTGATCGAGGCGGCCACCGAGAACCACGAGCTCAAGGTGAAGATCCTGAAGCAGGTGGACGCCATCGTGGCGCCGGAGGTCATCATCGCCTCCAACACCTCGTCGATCTCCATCACGCAACTGGCGGCCGCCACGTCGCGGCCCGACCGCTTCATCGGCATGCATTTCTTCAACCCGGTGCCGATGATGGCGCTGGTGGAGATCATCCGCGGCCTGCAGACCAGCGATGCCACGCACGACACGGTGAAGGCCCTGTCCGAGTCGCTGGGCAAGAGCCCCATCACCGTGAAGAACGCGCCCGGCTTCGTGGTCAACCGCATCCTGGTGCCGATGATCAACGAGGCGTTCTTCGTGCTGGCCGAGGGCCTGGCCACGCCCGAGGACATCGACGCGGGCATGAAGCTCGGCTGCAACCAGCCCATCGGCCCGCTGGCGCTGGCGGACATGATCGGCCTGGACGTGTGCCTGGCGGTGATGAACGTGTACCTGACCGAGTTCGGCGACAGCAAATACCGCCCCTGCCCGCTGCTCAAGGAAATGGTGGCCGCTGGCCGCCTGGGCCGCAAGACCGGGCATGGCGTGTACGCTTACTGACCTTCCCCGGGCCATGGGCAATGGGCAGCCCCGGCCTCCTCCAACGGGCCAGGGCTTTTTGCTATATTTTTAATAGCGCAACGCCCTAGAATTCATTGCGCCGGAGGCCACTTTGATGCACACCCTCGGCGGCAGGACGCACGCGCCAAAGGACCTTCCACCGCCCCGCAGTACACCCATTCGGCGCTGCCGCCTGCACGCCGCACGTCAAACCCCCAGCGCCAATGGGGTGATGCCCAATTCAATTGCGAGCAATTGAATTGGGCATCACAATCCAGCCCATGCCCCGCCCCGACGCCATCGCCCACCCGATCTCCACGCCCAGCCCCGCGCTGCTGCAGCTGGACAACCAGGTCTGCTTTGCGCTCTATTCCGCATCGCTGGCGATGACCAAGCTCTACAAGCCGCTGCTGGAGTCCATCGGCCTCACCTACCCGCAGTACCTGGTGATGCTGTCGCTGTGGGAGCGCGACGGCATCACGGTCTCCGAACTGGGCGAGCGCCTGTTCCTCGACTCCGGCACGCTCACCCCGCTGCTCAAGCGCCTGGAGGCCTCGGGCCTGGTGACGCGGCTGCGCGATGCGCAGGACGAGCGCCGTGTGCGCACCACGCTCACCCCCGCCGGCCGGGCCCTGCGCGACCGCGCCGAAGCCATTCCTGCCTGCGTGCTGGAAAGCAGCCAGTGCACCCTGCCCGAACTCACCGCGCTGACCCGGCAGCTGCAGCAGCTGCGCAGCCGGATCGGCTCCGGTTAGCGGCCCCGTCCTCACCGCTTTTTCGTTCTCGCTTTCGTTGTCTTTTTTGTCCCTCAACCGCCCGCACCGCGGGCATTCACTGCAAAGGAATCACCATGCCATCGCTCGACCAAGTCCTCTACACCGCCCGCGCCCACACCACCGGCGGCCGCGACGGCGCCTCGCGCACCGATGACGGACGCCTGGACGTGACGCTCTCCGCCCCCGGCACCAGCGGCACGGGCACGAACCCCGAGCAGCTCTTCGCCGCAGGCTATTCCGCCTGCTTCATCGGCGCCTTGAAGGCCGTGGGCGGCCAGCTGAAGATCGCCGTGCCGCAGGACGTGTCCGTGGACGCCGAAGTCGATCTGGGCAAGATCCCCAACGCCTACGGCATCGCCGCCCGCCTGAAGGTCAGCCTGCCCGGCCTGGACCGCGCCCAGGCGCAGCAACTGGTGGACGCCGCCCACCAGGTCTGCCCCTACTCCAACGCCACGCGCGGCAACATCGACGTGACGATCACGCTGGCCTGATCGGCATTGGCCTGAAAAAAGCCCCCCCGCGCGATCCGACGCGGCCGGGGGGCTTTTTGCGTGGGGCCCGGTACGCCTCCCTGGCCTGATTCGCCGTGATGCCGGGGTTTCATTTGCCTCGGGTGCTACCAAAAATGTAGCAACCCACTCCATCGAAGCGGGCGCCAGCGGGGCGCCGTAGCGACACCCGGCAGCGATGCACGCCGCGACACCCGCGCGATGGCACCTTTTTTGCGCTTCCCGCGCACTCACCCCCGCCAATGGCACCATTCGGAGCCATCATCGCAGGCGGCCCCGCCCCCGCGGGCCGATGCCTTTTCGCACCCTTGACCCCAGCCTCGCGCACCCGCCGCGTCCGCCATGAAGATCGCCCTGCTCGCCGACATCCACGCCAATCGCCATGCCCTCGATGCCTGCCTGGCGCATGCCCGCGCCCAGGGCGCCGAGCAGTTCGCGCTGCTGGGCGACCTGGTGGGCTACGGCGGCGACCCCGTGGCCGTGGTCGAGCAGGCCATGGCCCTGGCGGCCCAGGGCGCGCCCTGCGTGCTGGGCAACCACGACGTCGCGGCGCTGGACCCGCCCGCAACGCCCACCCAGATGGGCGACCAGAGCGCGCAGTGGACGCATGCGCAGCTGTCGCCCCGGCACCGCGCCTTTCTGGCCACCTTGCCGCTCACGCGCCGCCTGGGTGCGAACACGCTGCTGGTGCACGCCAGCGCCGACCAGCCCAGCCACTGGCACTACGTGCAGGACGCGGGCGCGGCCGAGCGCAGCATGGCCGCGGCCAGCCAGCTCGACCCCGCCATCCGCTACGTGTTTTGCGGCCACGTGCACGAGCAGGCGCTGTATTTCCTCACGCCCACCGCCAAGCTGATGCGCTTTGCGCCGCAGCCCGGCGTGCCCGTGCCGGTGCCGCCGCACCGCCAGTGGCTGGGCGTCGCGGGCTCCGTGGGCCA
>NZ_BAAJYS010000224.1:0-6086 GCF_057543315.1 Acidovorax sp. KPB24-07 | reverse complement strand
ACGTGCTGCTGCAGGTGATGGACAACGTGGCCGAGCGGCTGGAGCTGTGGCACCGGCCCGGGGGCGAGGGCGGTCCCTTCGTCGGCCGCGCGGTGGACACGCCGTTCCCCGGCCAACTGGGCGTGACGGCCCTGTACGACCCGCTGCTGGCCGACGACCCGCTGGCCGAGCATTACCTGCTGTCATACACCGACTTCACCACGCCCGCCTCGCTGTTCCTGGCCAGCACCGCCCACGACGAGCGCGAGTTGCTCAAGGCCGGGCCGGCGCGCTTCGATGCCGAAGGCATGCGCACCGAGCAGTGCTTCGCCACCTCGGCCGACGGCACGCGCGTGCCGTATTTCGTGCTGTGGCCGCGCGGCGCGCAGGCCGATGGCGGCAACCCCACGCTGATCTACGGCTACGGCGGCTTCGAGCATGCGCTCACGCCCTGGTACGCCGCCGACTACGGCCGGGCCTGGTGCGAGCAGGGCGGCGTGCTGGTGGTGGCCGCGGCGCTGGCGGCGCTGGGCATCAGCGTGGAGCGCATCGCCTGGGTGGCCAGCGCGTTGTCGGTGGGGATCGGCTTCGGGCTGCAGGCCATCGTGCAGAACTTCATCTCGGGCCTGATCCTGCTGGCCGAGCGGCCGGTGAAGGTGGGCGACTGGGTGGTGCTGGGCGACACCGAGGGCGACGTGCGGCGCGTGAACGTGCGCGCCACCGAGATCCAGCTGGGCGACCGGTCCACCGTGATCGTGCCCAACTCGGAGTTCATCACCAAGACCGTGCGCAACATGACGCTGACCGGCGCGCCCGGCCGCGTGCTGCTGCGCCTGCCCGCGCCGCTGGACACCGACGCGCAGCGCATGCGCGAGGTGATCCTGCAGGCCTTCCACGCCCACGAAGGGATCATGGAAGACCCCGAACCCATCGTGCAGCTCGAAGGCATCCTGAACGGCACGCTCACCTTCCTGGCCATCGGCTACGTGAGCAATCCACGCAACTCGGGCGGGGTGCGCAGCGACCTGCTGTTCACCATCCTGGACAACCTGCGCGGCGCGGGCCTGGCGCTGTCGCCGCCGGCGACCACGTCGCTCACCCACCCCACGCCGACCTCGCCGACCGTGGCGGTGCCGCAGCCGCAGGGCGGCAACGTGCCGGGCACGACGGTGGTCTGACCGGGGCGCGGCCACCCCGGCCGCAGCGATTCGCTATAAATTCAATAGCGCAATGCCCTAGTGGAATATGTGCCGGAGGCCGATTGGGCTCGAAAGACTCAATCCAGCTTCGCGCCCGACTGCGCCACGGCGGTGGCCCAGCGCGGCATCTCGGTCGCGAGGAAGGCCGCGAAGGCGTCCGCCCCCAGGAAGGCCGGATCGGCGCCCTGCGACACCATGCGCTCGCGCACCTCGGGCGACTGCAGCACCTGGCCGAACGCATCGCTCAGCTTGGCGACCACGTCCTTGGGCGTGCCGGCCGGCGCGAGAAAGCCGTAGAAGCCCACCACCTCGAAGCCCTTGAGCCCGCTCTCGATCGCCGTGGGCACGTCCGGCAGCGCCGGGTTGCGCTGCCGGCTGGTCACGGCCAGGGCGCGCACCTTGCCCTGCTTGTGGTACGCGGCCGCCTGCGGAATGCTCTCGGCCATGAACTGCACCTGGCCCGCCATCAGGTCGGTGAAGGCCGGGGCGCTGCCGCGGTACGGGATGTGCACCATGAACAGGCCCGTGGCCGTCTTGAACATCTCCGGCACCAGGTGGCTGATGCCGCCGTTGCCCGCCGAGCCGAAATTGACCTGGCCCGGCTTGGCCCGTGCGTACTGGATGAATTCGGGCAGCGTCTTCGCCGGCAGCTTCGGGTTGACCAGCAGCGCGAGCGGCTGCATGGCGGTGCGCGCGACGGGCGTGAAATCCTTGAGCGTCTGGTAGGGCAGCCGGCTGTAGAGCGCCGGGTTGATCACCATCACGCCGGTGTTGGCCAGCATCAGCGTGTGGCCGTCGGGCGGTGCCTTCATCACGTCCTGCGCGCCGACGGTGCCGCCCGCGCCCGACTTGTAGTCCACCACCACGGGCTGGCCGAGCACGGCCTGCAGCTTGTCGGTGAGCAGGCGGGCGTGCTGGTCCAGCGGCCCGCCCGCTGGAAAGCCGATCACGATGCGGATGGGCCGGGAGGGAAAGCCCTGGGCCAGGGCGGCCACGGACAGGCAGGCCAGGGTGGCGGCCGCCAGGCAGGTGCGCAGGCGCATGCGAAAGTCTCCTTCTTTTGTGTCTGGATGGGATCAGCCGCAGCTTAGGGCCGGCCTGCCTCGCCCGGCACGGGGTCTTACCCGCAAAAGCCCCCTTCACGGCAGGCCCTGCCCGGCGAAAATACCCGCTTGTCCGCCGCCTCTGAAAGCCCCCCACCATGACCCTCGCCCACTGGCTCGTTTTCTGCGGCGTTTCGCTGCTGATGTGCTTCACCCCCGGCCCGGCCGTGCTGCTGGCGGTGTCGAACTCGGTGGATGTCGGGGCGCGGCGCACGGCGTTCAGCTCGCTCGGCAGCTCGGCCGGCATCTTCGCCGTCTCGGGCCTCGCGATGGTCGGCATGGGCACCATCCTCAGCCTGTCGGCGAACGCGTTCCTGGTGATGAAGGTCGTCGGCGCGCTGTACCTGATCTGGCTGGGCATCAAGCGCTGGCGCAGCCAGGACGCGCTGATCGCCAGCGATGCCGGCCTGGCGCCCGCCCAGCGGCGCGAGCGCAAGAACTGGCAGCTGGTGGCGCAGGGGCTGGGCGTGTCGCTGACCAACCCCAAGGCCATCCTGTTCTTCTCGGCCCTGTTCCCGCAGTTCATCGTGCCCGGCGAGCCGCTGTTCACGCAGTATCTGCTGCTGACCACGACGTTCGCCGTCTGCGCGTTGATCTCGCACGCCTTCTACGTGGTGCTGATCTCGCTGGTGAAGGGCCACGTGGTGGCGCGCGCCAAGCTGTTCAACCGCATCGTGGGCGGCACCTTCATGGCGCTGGGCGTGGGCCTGCTGCAGACCCGGCACAAACTGGGCTGAGGGCCCGGGCCTTCGGGGCGCGTCTTTCTCAGCGCCAGCCGCGCAGCAGCACCCACTGCGCGGTCGCGCAGCCCGCCGCCAGCGCCGCGTAGGTGAGCATCTTTCCGTCGCGTCCCCACCACGCCAGACCGGCCGCGAGGACGAGGCAGCCCACCCCGAACAGCACGCCCAGCTGGGCCAGCGTTCCGCGTGTGGCCGCCCGCTTTCGCAGGAAGACCTTGCAGCCGGCGACCAGCAGCAGCGCCACGGCGAACGCGGGCAGCACGAAATTCAGCAGATGGTTGACGGCGGACAAAGCATCCATGGACATGACCCAGATCAAGACTATTACAGGCATAGCCCCCTGCATCGGGCCGGCAATTTTATAATCGCCGCTTATGGCAGTCTGGGCCCTTGGCATCAACCACACGACCGCGCCGCTCGATCTGCGCGGTCGTTTTGCGTTCGCGCTCGATCAGATCGCGCCCACGCTGCAGGGTTTGCGCCAGTCGCTGGGCGGCGCCAGCCGCCATCCCAGCGTCGAGACGGCCATCATCTCCACCTGCAACCGCACCGAAATCTACTGCGCCGGCAATGAATCCGCGCTGGACCACACGCTGGGCTGGCTCGCCCAGAGCGGCGGCGTCAGCCCCGCGCTGCTGCGCTCGCACTCCTACGCGCTGGAAGACGGCCTGGTGGCCCGCCATGCCTTCCGCGTGGCCAGCGGGCTCGATTCCATGGTGCTGGGCGAGGCGCAGATCCTCGGCCAGATGAAGGACGCCGTGCGCGCCGCCGAAACCGCCGGCGCGCTGGGCACCACGCTCAACCAGCTCTTCCAGCGCAGCTTCGCCGTCGCCAAGGAAGTGCGCACCAGCACCGAGATCGGCGCCCACAGCATCAGCATGGCGGCCGCAGCCGTGCGGCTGGCCGGCCAGCTGTTCGAGGACCTGTCCGAGATCCGCGTGCTGTTCGTCGGCGCGGGCGAGATGATCGAGCTGGCCGCCACCCACTTCGCGGCCAAGAACCCCAAGGCCATCGCCGTGGCCAACCGCACGCTGGAGCGCGGTGAAAAGCTCGCCACGCGCTTCGGCGGCGAGGTCATGCGCCTGGCCGACCTGCCCGACCGCCTGCACGAGTTCGACGCCGTGGTGAGCTGCACCGCCAGCAGCCTGCCCATCATCGGCCTGGGCGCCGTGGAGCGCGCCCTGAAAAAGCGGCGCCACCGCCCCATGTTCATGGTCGACCTGGCCGTGCCCCGCGACATCGAGCCCGAGGTCAAGGCGCTGGAGGACATCTACCTCTACACCGTGGACGACCTGGCCGGCGTGGTGCAGACCGCCCAGGCGCACCGCCAGGCCGCCGTGGCCCAGGCCGAGGCCATCATTGACGCGGGCGTGCAGAGCTTCATGCACTGGATGGACCAGCGCAGCCCCACCGGCGGCGTGGTGCCGCTGATCCAGCAGCTCAACGCCCAGACCGACGAGTGGCGCGCGCTGGAGATCGCCCGCGCCAAGAAGCTCCTGGCCAAGGGCGAGGACATGGACGCGGTGCTGGAGGCCCTGTCGCGCGGCCTCACGCAGAAGATGCTGCACGGCACCCTGGCCGAACTGCGGGCCGGCGACGCCGAGACCCGCGCCCAGACGGCCCAGACCGTCTCGCGCCTGTTCCTGCGCTCGCAAAGCAAGACCGGCCTGTAGCGACGCGGCTGCGCGGCCTGCCACCAGGCCAAAAACGCCTCCAGCGCAGATTCCACTAGCGCTATCAGCTACAAAAACCGTAGCAATTTCTTTTCCCCGACGATGAAGCCCTTTCTCAGAACCCAGCTCGAGCGCTATGCGCAGCGCCTTGAAGAGCTCGACTTCCTGCTCTCGCGCGAGGACATCATGTCCGACATGGCGCAGTACCGCACCATCTCCCGCGAGCACGCCGAGGTCACGCAGATCGCCGGCCGCTACGCGCGCCACCAGCAGCGCGAGGCCGACCTGGCCGGCGCCCGCGAGATGCTCGCCGACCCCGACATGGCCGAGATGGCGCAGGAGGAGATCGCCGCCGCCGAGGCCGAGCTGGCGCAGCTGGAAGAAGAGCTGCAGCGCCTGCTGCTGCCCAAGGACCCGGACGACGCCCGCAATGCCTTCCTCGAAATCCGCGCGGGCACGGGCGGCGACGAGTCGGCCCTGTTCGCGGGCGACCTGGCGCGCATGTACACCCGCTATGCCGCCAACGTGGGCTGGAAGATCGAGATCCTGAGCGCCAACGAGAACGAGATCGGCGGCTACAAGGAAGTGGTGCTGCGCGTGGAGGCCGACGGCGCCTACGGCGCGCTGCGCTTCGAATCCGGCGGCCACCGCGTGCAGCGCGTGCCCGCCACCGAGACGCAGGGCCGCATCCACACCAGCGCCTGCACCGTGGCCGTGATGCCCGAGCCCGACGAGCACCAGGCCATCACCCTGAACCCCGCCGACCTGCGCATCGACACCTTCCGCGCCAGCGGCGCCGGCGGCCAGCACATCAACAAGACCGACTCGGCCGTGCGCGTGGTCCACCTGCCCACCGGCATCGTGGCCGAATGCCAGGACGGGCGCAGCCAGCACAGCAACAAGGCCAAGGCCCTGCAGGTGCTGCAGGCGCGCATCCAGGAAAAGGAGCGCAGCGAGCGCGCCGCCAAGGAGGCTGCCCTGCGCAAGGGCCTGATCGGCTCGGGCGACCGCAGCGACCGCATCCGCACCTACAACTTCCCGCAGGGGCGCCTGACCGACCACCGCATCAACCTCACGCTCTACAAGCTGCTGGCCATCATGGAAGGCGACCTCGCCGACGTGCTGGACGCCCTGCGCCACGCTCGCGAGGCCGAGCAACTGGCCGAGCTGGAAACCACGGCCTGATCGGTTTGCAGCCCAATCGCCCCGATGCCGAAGGATTGATTGCCTTGGATGCTACTAATTCAATAGCAGATGCCTCGCCGACCCTGGCCCAGGCGCTGGGCCAGGCCCACACCCTGGGGCTGGCACGCATCGACGCCCAACTGCTGCTGCTGCACGCGCTCGGCCGCCCCGAGGCCGGCCGCGCCTGGCTGCTGGCGCACGACACCG
>NZ_BAAJYS010000223.1:0-6154 GCF_057543315.1 Acidovorax sp. KPB24-07 | reverse complement strand
AGGTTGATGAGGATCTGGCGCAGCCGCTTTCCATCGGCCCGGATCCAGTCCGGCACGGTGCCCAGCGTCTCCACCACGAAGGCCAGGCCCCGGGCCTCGGCCTGCGGGCGCAGCATGCCTTCGACGTTGCGGATCAGCTCGGCCAGCGGCAGCGGCGCCAGGTCCAGCCGCAGCCGGCCCGCCTCGATGCGGGCCAGCTCGAGCGAGCCGTCGATCAGCGCGTGCATGTGCTGGCCGCTGTGCTGCATGGTGGACAGCGTCTCGCGCATCCAGCCGTCGGTCTCGGGGTTCTTGAGCAGGATCTGCGTGTAGCCGAGGATGCTGTTGAGCGGCGAGCGCAGTTCGTGCGTCATGCCGGCCACGTAGCGCGTCTTGGCCATGCTGGCGGATTCGGCCCGGTCCTTGGCGGCCTGCAGCTCGGCATCGGTGCGCTTGTGGGCTTCGATCTCCTGCAGCAGCAGCTGCGTCTGCCGCTCGGACTCGTCCTGCGCCATGCGCCGGCTGTCGGTGCTGAGCACCACCCACCAGGCGCACACGGCCGCCAGCAGGGACAGCAGGGCGAACACCTTCAGGAACGGGGTGCGCAGGAACTGGGCCGGTGTCTCCAGCCCCTCCTGCACATAGACCACGCCCACCAGGAACGCCATCACCGCGCACAGCGACACCAGCACCATCAGGTACTGGCCGAGGCGGAAGTTCACCCGGGCCGCCCAGGTGCGCGGCAGCAGCAGCGCGGCCACCGCGCGCAACTGGTCGGCCGCGCGCGAGCCGGTCTTGCAGCGGTCGTGGCAGCGCGATTCGAGCGAGCAGCACAACGAGCAGATGGGCGCGCCGTAGGCCGGGCAGCGGGCCATGTCTTCGGACTCGAACGGGTTCTCGCACACGGCGCAGCGCACGGACTCGCCGGGCTTCCACAGCGTGTCCGGCATGCGGGCCAGGTAGTAGCGCCCGCCGGTGGCCCAGGCCAGCAGCGGCGACAGCGCCATCGACAGCGCCAGCGCGATGAAGGGAGAGAACGCGGCCGCATGGTCGCCCAGCAGGCCGGCGTAGGCGCAGCAGGCCACGGCGGCGGCCAGCACCATGGCCCCCAGGCCCACCGGGTTGAAGTCGTACAGGTGCGCCCGCCGGAACTCGATGCCCCGGGGCGACAGGCCCAGCGGCTTGTTGATGACGAGATCGGCCACCAGCGCGCCCACCCAGGCGATCGCCACGTTGCTGTACACGGCCAGCACCTTCTCCAGCGCGCCGAACACGCCCAGCGTCATCAGCAGCGTGGCGATGCCCACGTTGAACACCAGCCACACCACGCGTCCCGGGTGGCTGCGCGTGATGCGGGCGAAGAAATTGGACCAGGCGAGCGAGCCCGCGTAGGCATTGGTCACGTTGATCTTCACCTGCGAGACCACCACGAACACCACCGTGACCGCCACGGCCAGGCCCGGCAGCCCCAGCGCCTGCATGACCTGCTGAAAGCCGGCCAGGAACATCTGCGTGGGCTCGGCCGCGCGGTGGGTACCCACCTCGAACTGCAGCGCGGCGAAGGCGAGGAACGCGCCGCCCGCCATCTTGAGCATGCCCATCACGATCCAGCCCGGGCCGGCCACCAGCACCGCGCCCCACCAGCGCCAGCGGTTGGCGGCGGTGCGCTCGGGCAGAAAGCGCAGGATGTCCACCTGCTCGCCGATCTGCACCACCAGGGAGAAGATCACCGCCGCCGCGGCACCGAACATGAGCGGATCGAACTGGCTGCTGCCGCTCTTGAGGCCCGACAGCCCCGCGAAGTCGCGGTACAGCTGCGGCTGCGCGAGCGCGATCCACACGAAGGGCAGCAGCAGCAGGAAGAGCCACAGCGGCTGTGTCCACGCCTGCAGCCGGGAGATGAGCGTGATGCCGCGCATGGCCAGCGGCAGGATCACGAGGGACGACAGCACATAGCACCACTGCAGCGGCCAGTCCACCACCATCTGCAGGGCCAGCGCCATGATGGCGGCCTCCAGCGCGAAGAAGATGAAGGTGAACACCGCGTAGATCAGCGAGGTGATGGTGGAGCCGAGGTAGCCGAAGCCCGCGCCGCGCGTGAGCAGGTCCATGTCCAGCCCGTAGCGCGCCGCGCAGTAGGCGATCGGCAGGCCGGTGAGAAAGATCAGCACGCCCACCGCCAGGATGGCCCACATCGCATTGGCGAAGCCGTAGTTGAGCGCGATGGCGCCGCCGATGGCTTCGAGCGCCAGGAACGACAGCGAGCCGAACGCCGTGTTGGCCACGCGCCATTCGCTCCAGCGCCGAAAGCCCTTGGGCGTGTAGCGCAGCGCGTAGTCCTCCATCGTCTCGTCGGCCACCCAGGCGTTGTATTCGCGGCGGAACCGAAAAATGGTCTGCGGCGCGGTCTGGGGGGTGGGCGGTGCGATCGGGGCCATGCCGGGCCTGCATGCAAGAAACGTTCTTGTCCGCGCCGTGCGCCGGGGCCGGGTGGGCGGCTACGTCAATTGACGTATGGGCGCGCAGCAGGGTTGTCCCTAATCTTGGCCCCAGCGCGGAACCACCGACGCCGTCCAACCACCCCGTATTGCCTGTTGCAAGGAGCGCTCCCATGAAGCACCCCCTCGATCCGAATGTCTCCCCCCTCCTGGCCGCGGATGCGGGCCGCCGCCGGCTGCTGCAGGCCATGGGGGCCGCCTCGGTGGCGGGCCTGCCCGCGTGGTCCTTCGCGCAGCCCACGGCGCAGGTCAACACCACCAAGCTGGCGGTGACGGACACCGAGGTCACCGTGGGCCAGCTGCATTCGGCGACCGGCACCATGGCCATCTCGGAGACGGGATCGATCCAGGCCGAGCAGCTCGCCATCGACCAGATCAACGCCATGGGCGGCGTGCTGGGCCGCAAGATCAAGGTCATCAAGGAAGACGGCGCCTCCGACTGGCCGACGTTCGCCGAAAAGTCCAAGAAGCTGCTCATCAACGACCACTGCGCCGCCGTGTTCGGCTGCTGGACCAGCGCATCGCGCAAGGCCGTGCTGCCCGTGTTCGAGAAGGAGAACGGCCTGCTGTACTACCCCACGTTCTATGAGGGCCTGGAGCAGTCCAAGAACGTGATCTACACCGGCCAGGAGGCCACGCAGCAGATCCTGTACAGCCTGGAATGGGCCAAGACCGAGAAGAAGGCCAAGACCTTCTTCCTGATCGGCTCGGACTACATCTGGCCGCGCACCTCGATGAAGATCGCGCGCAAGCACGTGGAGAACTTCCAGAAGGGCAAGGTCGTGGGCGAGGAGTACTACCCGCTGGGCAGCACCAACTTCGGCTCGCTCATGAACAAGATCAAGGTGCAAAAGCCCGACTGCCTGTTCGTCGCCGTGGTGGGCGGCTCCAACGTGGCGTTCTACAAGGCGCTCAAGGCGGCGGGCATCACGGGCGACAAGCAGCTGCTGGTGACGCTGTCGGTCACCGAGGACGAGATGACCGGCGTGGGCGGCGAGAACTTCGCGGGCTTCTATTCGTCGATGAAGTACTTCCAGTCGCTGGACAACGAGAACAACAAGAAGTTCGTGGCCGCCTTCAAGGCCAAGTACGGCCCCAACGCGGTGATCGGCGACGTCACGCAGGCGGGCTACCTGGGTCCCTGGCTGTGGAAGGCCGCCGTCGAGAAGGCCAAGAGCTTCGACGTGGACAAGGTGGTGGCCGCATCGCCGGGCATCGAACTCAAGACCGCGCCCGAGGGCTACGTGAAGGTGGACGCCAACCACCACCTGTGGAGCAAGTCCCGCATCGCGCAGGGGCTGCCGGACGCCACATTCAAGGTGGTGGCCGAATCGCCCGAACTCATCAAGCCCGATCCCTTCCCCAAGGGATACCAGTGACCACCCCCTGAGGCGCTGCGCGCCTTCCCCCTCTCTCGCTGCGCGGGAGGGGACGACACCCTCGGTGCGGGGCGACCCTTCCTCGGTGTCTCCGGCATGAGGCCGCGCCGGTCGTCAGTCCCGCGCCTGGTGCGGGACCGTTGTGAGGGCGGCACTGCCGCATCGGGTTTTTTCCTTTGATGGGCTTGCACGCAGGAGCTGCACCATGACCTTTTCCGAAATGATGAACATCGGCCTGATGCAGGGCTTCGCCGGCCTGAGCCTGTTCGCCGTGCTGCTGCTCATGGGCCTGGGGCTGGCGATCATCTTCGGCCAGATGGGCGTCATCAACATGGCGCACGGCGAGTTCATGACCATCGGCGCCTACACCATCTACCTGGGCTCCACGCTCGCGTCCACGCACGCGCCGCAGTGGATGCCGTTCTATTTCCCGCTGGCCATCGCCGCGGCCTTCGGCTTCGCGTTCATCGCGGGCTGGCTGGTGGAGTGGGGCCTGATCCGACACCTGTACAAGCGCCCACTCGACACCCTGCTGGCCACCTGGGGCATCAGCCTGGGGCTGCAGCAGTGCTTTCGCACCTTCATCGGCCCCAAGGAAGTGAGCCCGACCCTGCCTGACTGGCTGCTCGGATCGTGGGCGCCCGCCGAGGGGCTGGACATTCCCATCAACGGCCTGTTCGTGCTGGCGCTCACGCTGGTGGTGACGGCGGGCGTGCTGCTCGCGCTGCACAGGAGCCGCTGGGGCCTGCGTGTCCGCGCCACGGTCAGCAACCGGGTGATGGCCAACGCCATCGGCATCGATACGAAGAAGACCGACCGACTCACCTTCGCCATCGGCTGCGGTATCGCGGGGGTGGCGGGCGCCGCGTTCACCACCATCGGCTCCACGGGGCCCACCTCGGGCTCGCTCTACATCGTCGATGCGTTCCTCGTCGTCACCTTCGGCGGCGCGGCGAGCCTGCTGGGCACGGTGGTGTCGGCCTTCGGCATCGCGCAGACGCAGTCGATCACCGAGTTCTTCCTGGCCGGCTCCATGGCCAAGGTGATCACGCTGTCGCTGATCGTGCTGATCCTGATGGTGCGGCCGCAGGGCCTGTTCGCCTCGAAGGTGCGCCGCTGAGCGCGCGCCCACTGCTTTGCCCCCACCCTGCACCCACCGGAGTCGTCCCATGAATGCCCTCAAAGCCTGGATCCTGCGCTACCAGTTGGCCAGCCTGGTGCTGCTCACGGTGCTGCTGGCCGTGGTGCTGCCGCTCGCCCTGGACATCTTCCGGCTGAACCTCGTGGGCAAGTACCTCACGTATGCCTTCGTGGCCATCGGCCTGGTGATGGTGTGGGGCTATGGCGGCGTGCTCAGCCTGGGGCAGGGCGTGTTCTTCGGTCTGGGCGGCTATGCCATGGCGATGTTCCTCAAGCTCGAAGCCTCCGACCCCGTGAGCACCAGGATCCAGTCCACGCCCGGCATCCCCGACTTCATGGACTGGAACCAGATCACCGAGCTGCCCGCCTTCTGGGTGCCTTTCAAGAGCCTGCCGTTCGCGCTGGCGGCCGTGATCGTGGTGCCCACGCTGCTGGCCTGGATCGTGAGCTTCGCCATGTTCAAGCGCCGCGTGGGCGGGGTCTACTTCGCCATCATCACGCAGGCGGTGGCGCTGATCTGCACGGTGCTCATCATCGGCCAGCAGGGCTACACGGGCGGCGTGAATGGCATGACCGACCTGAAGACCCTTTGGGGATGGGACACGCGCACCGACAGCGCCAAGTACATCCTGTACTACGTGTGCGTGGCACTTTTGGTGCTGTCCATCGTGCTGTGCCGCTTCATCCAGACCAGCAAGCTGGGCACGCTGCTGCTGGCCATGCGCGACAAGGAAGACCGCGTGCGCTTCTCGGGCTACGACGTGGCCAATTTCAAGGTCTTCACCTTCTGCCTGGCGGCGGCGCTCTCAGGCATCGGCGGTGCGCTGTTCACGCTGCAGGTGGGTTTCATGTCGCCCAGCTTCGTGGGCATCGTGCCGTCCATCGAGATGGTGATCTACGCCGCCGTGGGGGGGCGCATGAGCCTGGTGGGCGCGGTGTACGGCACGCTGCTGGTGAACGCGGGCAAGACGTACTTCTCGGAGAGCTTTCCCGACCTGTGGCTGTTCCTCATGGCGGGGCTGTTCATTGGCGTGACCATGGCCTTCCCGCTGGGGCTGGCCGGCCTGTGGGAAAGCCGCATCGTGCCCTGGTGGAAGGGCCGCCGCGAGGCCCTGCGCCAGGCGGCGGTGCCCGCGCCGCAGGCCGCCGCGGTACGCA
>NZ_BAAJYS010000222.1:0-6264 GCF_057543315.1 Acidovorax sp. KPB24-07 | reverse complement strand
CGGCAGGCCGGTGCGCTGCGCGGGCGGGGCATGGCCTGCGGCGTCCGCAGGGGGGCCCGCGTCCGCCACGGCGGATGCGGCTTCCTGCCGCTCCTTGGCCATCTGTTCCACCAGTTGCTGGCGGCCTTGCCGCGCCACGGCGATGAACTTCTCCTGGTTCTTGTGGTGCGGGTACATGCGGTTGGCCAGGTCGATGTTGTGTTGGCGGAACCGGTCCGCCACGCGCTGGGCCTCTTGTGCCGGCAGGCCCATGAGTTCCAGCACCGTGCGGGCGGTCTTCAGGCTGGACTCGAACAGCTCGCGCTCGACGTGCTCCACGCCCAGATCGCGCAGCGCGTTCCAATGGCTCATGTTGCGGGCGCGGGCCACGATTTTCAGCTGCGGAAAGTGAGCGCGCGCCAGTGCGGCGATCTTGACGGACTGGCCCGTGTCGTCCACCGCGATGACCAGGATGCGGGCCTGCGCGGCCCCTGCGATGCGCAGGAGCTCCAGCCGTGTGGCGTCGCCGTAGAACACGCGGTAGCCGAACGTGTGGGCCACCTCCAGCATCTCCACGCTGTGGTCCAGCACGGTGGTCGGAACGGCTTGCAGCAGCATGGTGCGCGCGACGATCTGCCCGTAGCGCCCGAAGCCCGCGATGATGACCGGCGCCTCCTGCGGCTCGAAGATCTCGGCCGCGGCCGGCACATCGGTCTTGAGCCGCGCATAGCGGCGCAGCAGCACGCGGTCCAGCAGCACCAGCAGCAGCGGCGACAGCAGCATCGACAGCGCCACGGCGCCGATCAGCAGCGACGCGGTTTCGGCCGGCAGCGCGCCCGCCGTCGATGCCGCCTGGAACACGACGAACGCGAACTCGCCGCCCTGCGCCAGCAGCAGCGTCATCACGGGCCGCTCCTGGTACGGCGTGCCGGTCACGCGCGCCAACGCGTAGATCACCACGCCCTTGATGACCAGAAAGCCGAGCAGCACCAGGGCCATCAACCCGGGCGAGCGCATCAGCACGCCGAAGTCGATGGACATGCCCACGGCCATGAAGAAGAGCCCCAGCAGCAGGCCCTTGAAGGGCTCGATATCGGCCTCCAGCTCGCGCCGGTATTCGCTGTCGGCCAGCAGCACGCCGGCGAGGAAGGCGCCCAGCGCCATCGACAGGCCCACGATGACCATCAGCCAGGCGATGCCCACCACCAGCAGCAGCGAGGCGGCGGTGAAGATCTCCGGCGTCCTGCTCTTGGCGATCCAGCGCAGCACCGGGCGCAGCAGCAGCCGCCCGCCCAGGACGATGCCGCCCACCACGCCCACGATCTTGCCCGCCTCCAACAGCAGGTCGGGCGTGGCATGGGGTGCGGCCTCGGCCGCGGCGGCCGCACCCAGCAGCGGCAGCAGCGCCAGGATGGGAATGGCCGCCACGTCCTGGAACAGCAGGATCGAGAACGCCTTTTGCCCGCTGTCGGTGCGCATCAGGTTGCGCTCGCCCAGCGACTGCAGCGCGATGGCCGTGGACGACAGCGCCAGCCCCAGCGCGCCCACCAGCCCCACGCGCCACGGCAGGCCGCAGGCCCACGCCGCCAGCCACAGCAGCGCCGCGCACCCCAGCACCTGCGCGCTGCCCAGCCCGAAGATCGGACGCCGCAGGCTCCACAGCCGGCTGGGCTGCAGCTCCAGGCCGACGAGGAACAGCATCAGCACCACGCCGAACTCGGCGAAATGCAGGATGTCCTGCACGTTGCTCACCAGGCCCAGGCCCCAGGGGCCGATGGCGATGCCGGCCGCCAGGTAGCCGATGATCGCCCCCAGACCCAGCGCCCGCGCGATGGGCACGGCGAGCACGGCCGCGCCCAGGTAGAGGAAGCCGTAGGTGAGCCAGGTGGGTGCGTGGGCCATGGAGAAAGAATGGGGTGGAGAGAGAGGCGGTGAAGGGACCTCGGCAATTTTGCATCGGTAAGATCGGCGGCTCCCGATCCTTTCATCTTCTTTCCTTTCTTTTCCGGCGGACCCATGGACCTGCACACCTGGCTGGCATTTTTGGTGGCGGCTTGCCTCATCGCGATCTCGCCGGGCTCCGGCGCCGTGCTGTCCATGAGTCACGGGCTCACCTACGGCGTGCGAAAGACGGGCGCCACCATCCTCGGGCTGCAACTGGGGCTGCTGCTGATCCTGGTGATCGCCGGGGCGGGCGTGGGCTCGCTGCTGCTGGCCTCGGAGACGGCGTTCAGCGCGGTGAAGATCCTGGGCGCGTGCTACCTCATCTACATCGGCATCGCCCAATGGCGCTCGGGCGATGCGTCGTCCCTGCCGGGCGGGGAGGCCGCGCCGGCGGGCCCGTGGCAAAAGCGCTGCCTCACGGGCTTTCTGACCAACGCCACCAACCCCAAGGGCATCATCTTCATGGTCGCCGTGCTGCCCCAGTTCATGACCGACACGCGCCCGCTGTGGACGCAACTGCTCGCCATGGCGGCCACCATGGTGGCGGTGGACATGGCCGTCATGCACGGCTATGCCGCGGGCGCCAGCGCGCTGCGCCGCCTGCTGCGCAACGCCCGCGCGGTGCGCGCGCAGAACCGCGTGTTCGGCGGCCTGCTGATGGCCGTGGGAACGGGGCTCTTCTTCGTCAAGCGCGGGGCCCAGCACGGCTGAATTCGTTTGCTATTAAAAATATAGCAACATGCCTTAGTGGAATATGCGCTGGAGGGGTTTTTGATTCATACTCCCCAGCCCGGCCCCGGGCGGCGCTACCATCGCCCCCGCCAATCCAACTTTTGACCCCCAGGAGGCGTGCATGCCAGTGATCGCAGTGGCCAATCCCAAGGGCGGCGTGGGCAAATCCACGCTCGCCACCAACATCGCCGGCTATTTCGCCAGCCAGGGCCACGCCGTGGTGCTGGGCGACGCCGACCCGCAGCAGTCGTCCCAACTGTGGCGCGGGCTGCGCTCCCCGGCCGTTCGGCCCATCGGCGACTGGCCCGTGCAGCCCGACGCCATCGGCCGCCCGCCCAAGGAGGCCACCCACGCCGTGCTGGACACGCCCGCGGGCCTGCACGGCGCGCAGCTCAAGTCGGTGCTGCAGCTGTCCGACAAGGTGATCGTGCCGCTGCAGGCCAGCGTGTTCGACATCTTCGCCATCCGTGGCTTCCTGGACGAGCTGGCCCAAAGCCGCCATGCGGCGAACGTGCAGATCGGCATCGTCGGCATGCGGGTCGATGCCCGCACCATCGCGGCCGACAAGCTGGGCGAGTTCGTCGAAAGCCTGGGCCTGCCGGTGCTGGGCCGGCTGCGCGACACGCAGAACTACATCCACCTGGCCGCGCAGGGCCTGTCGGTCTTCGACGTCTCGGCCAGCCGCGTGGCGCGCGACCTGGAGCAGTGGCAGGGCATCTGCGACTGGCTCGACCAGTAGGCCGGCGCGCGCGGCTGTCGCGTGCCCGACAACGCGCACGGCCCGCCCCGGCCTAAAGTGCGCGCATGAAAACCTTCCAGACGTATTCCGAAGTGGCCGCCTGCGTGGGCAGCGAGGTGGCGGTGACCGACTGGATCACCATCACGCAGGCGCAGATCGACCAGTTCGCCGAGGCCACGGGCGACCACCAGTGGATCCATGTCGATCCCGAGCGTGCGGCCCAGGGCCCGTTCGGCGCGCCGATCGCCCACGGGTTTCTCACGCTGTCGCTGATTCCGCGGTTCTTCGAATCGGCGTTCGCCATCGCCGGCGCGCGGATGGGCGTGAACTACGGGCTCAACCGCGTGCGCTTCACTTCGCCCGTGCCCGTGGGCAGCCGCCTGCGCGCGCGGCTCACGCTGCAGGCCTGCGAGCCTGCAGCGCCGGACGGCATCCAGATGACCTGGCTGGTCACCATCGAGCGCGAAGGGTCCGACAAGCCCGCGTGCGTGGCCGAGTCCTTGGCGCGCAACTACGGCGCCGCGCCCTGAAGGCACCCCATGAAAAAGGCCCGCAGGGCGAACCTGCGGGCCTTTTTTTCGGGGAGGGGCTGGGCCGGTCGCAACCGGCCGGGCCGCCGTGCGATCAGATCAGTGGTCGCCGCTGACCGTGTTGCGCGACTTCGCGGCCGCCACGGTTTGCGCCTGCACTTCCTTGCGGGTGACGACCGTGGCGTTGCCGGAGACGGCCAGGGGCGCGGGCACGTCGTACCAGTCGCCGGCGCGGGGCAGGGTGCCGTTCTGGCGGGCGGCCACCAGGTCGGCCACGACGGCTTCACGGGTCAATGCGCTGGAGGCGGCGACAGGGGCGGGATAGTCGGAGCCGTCGCCTTCCACCCCGGCGTGGGCGGCGAAGGCGCTCAGGGCGATGGCGGCAGCGGTGGCGAGAGTGCGGTAGTTGTTCATGATGGTGTCCTTCATTGGTTGGTGTTTCCGGGCAAGGCTGGTCTTGTTGGGGGCCGGTCTTGTCCTGCCTCGGTGGGTCCGCCTTCAGGCTTTCTCATCGATGGGTTGAACTGTACGCAGGGTTAACCCTTTGAAAAACAGCACTCTTGGCAATGAATAATTAACGAAATTGAAATAATCGCGGCCCTTGAAACGCCGTCATTCCTGCAATGGATAGATTGCTGACGATGCGCGTGTTCCAGTCCGTGGTGGACGAAGGCGGCTTCGCCGCGGCCGCGCGCGCGATGGACCTGTCGGCCGCGGCGGTCACCCGGCTGGTTGCCGACCTGGAGAGCCACATCGGCACCCGGCTGCTGCAGCGGACCACGCGCCGGGTCTCGCTCACCGATGCCGGCGAGGCCTACCTGGCCCGCGTGCGCACCATCCTGGCCGACGTGGAGGAGGCCTTCGCCGCGGCCCAGGCCCACACCTCGGAGATCGCCGGCGTGCTGCGGCTGCACGCGCCGCCGGTGCTCGCGGTCCACATCCTCGCGCCGCTGGTGGAGGGCTTTCACCGGGCGCATCCCCGGGTGGTGCTGGACATCCATGTGGACTCCTCGCTGGAGCCGCCCATCGGCGATTTCGACATCACGCTGCTGAGCGACGACGCGGTCTTCGGCGCCAACGTGATCACCCGGCCCATCGTGCGGTCCGACAGCGTGGTGTGCGCCTCGCCCGCCTACCTGCGGGACCACGGCATGCCGCAGGTGCCGCAGGACCTGGCCCGGCACCAGTGCCTGCTGCGCCGGCGCAGCGACACCAAACCCGGGGTGATGCGCCTGTTCGATCCCCTGCTGGGCCACCGGGCCATCGACATCGAGGTGCAGCCGGTCTGCGTGACCAACCACATCGAGACCCTGCTGCGTGCTGCGCTGGATGGCGCGGGGCTGACCTCGCTACCAGTCGATCTGGCTGCGCCCTACCTGCGCAGCGGGCAACTGGTGCGGGTGCTGGCGCCCTGGACGGCGGGGCGCTTCACGCTGTACGCGGCCTTTCCGAGCCGCAAGTTCATGCCCGCACGCACGCGGGCCTTCCTGGATTTCCTGAGCGCCCGCACGCGCAAGTCCGTGGAGGAGGCGCTGCAGGCCCCTGGCGTCCTGGACCAAAACGCGGCCCCGCCCGCCCCGCAGGCCTGAGGGCCGGGCCAGGGCCTTGGCGCATCAGAGAAAGCTGTTTTGCCGCCAGGCTTCGTACACCGTGACCGCCACGGCGTTCGACAGGTTCAGGCTGCGCTGCCCCGGCACCATCGGCAGCCGCAGCTGCTGGGCAGGCGGGAATGATTCGCGCAGCTCGGGCGGCAGGCCGCGCGTCTCGGCGCCGAACACCAGCCAGTCGCCGGCGCGGAAGCTGGTTTCATACACCGTGAGCGTGGCGTGCGTGGTCATGGCGAACATGCGGGTGGCGTCCGGCTCGGCATCGCGCAGGAAGGCGGTCCATCCCGCGTGGCGCTGCACCTCGGTGTACTCGTGGTAGTCGAGGCCCGCGCGCTTCATCAGGCGGTCTTCCATGGAAAAACCCAAGGGTTCGATCAGGTGCAGCCGGCACGCGGTGTTGGCAGCCAGCCGGATCACGTTGCCCGTGTTGGGCGGGATCTCGGGTTCGACAAGAACGATATGAAACATGGCGTCTATTGTCGGCATCTGCGCCGCACCCAGCGCGAAAGCTCGTAAACAAACGTATCCAGGGCTGGTGAGCGGCCCTGGTCAGGGGCTGTCGGTGCGGGCGACCACCACCGCGGTGATGTGCACGGCGCCGGCCTCGCGCAGCACCCGTGCCGCCGCGTGCAGCGTGGCGCCTGTGGTCATCACGTCGTCCACCAGAACCACCCGGCGGCCCGCGATGCGCGCGGCGCGCCCGGGCTCCAGCGCGAACGCGCCGCGCAGGTTG
>NZ_BAAJYS010000221.1:0-6291 GCF_057543315.1 Acidovorax sp. KPB24-07 | reverse complement strand
GCGCCGAGCA
Source organism: Acidovorax sp. KPB24-07 (assembly GCF_057543315.1). Taxonomy (NCBI): domain Bacteria; kingdom Pseudomonadati; phylum Pseudomonadota; class Betaproteobacteria; order Burkholderiales; family Comamonadaceae; genus Acidovorax; species Acidovorax sp. KPB24-07. The sequence goes on along the minus strand of NZ_BAAJYS010000221.1, from coordinate 6,281 downwards.
CCAGGCCGCGCTGGCCCAGCACGCGGCGCAGCCAGCGGCGCCAGGCCGGTGGCGACGGCAGGGCCAGGGTGGCCGCCGCGCCGGGGGAGGAAAGGGTGGTGGAAGCGTTCATGGCAGTCTCCGGTGCGGTGGCGTCAGCGGGTGCGCATGCGCGGGTCGAGCGCGGCGTTGAGCACGTCGGCCAGGAAGGTGAGCGCGATGTAGAACACCGCGATGATCAGCACCACGGCCTGCACCACGGGGTAGTCGTTGCGCGCGATGGAGTCCCACGCGAGCTGCCCCAGCCCCTGCATGGAATACACCGACTCGATCACCACCGAGCCGCCGAGCATGAAGCCCAGCTCCACCGCGGCCAGCGCCACCACCGGAATGATGGCGTTGCGCAGCGCGTGCTTGAACACCACGCGCGAGCGGCTCAGGCCCTTGGCGCGCGCGATGCGGATGTAGTCCGCGCCCAGCACGTCCAGCATGCCGGCCCGCGTGAGCCGCATCATGGCCGGCATGGCGTAGTAGCCCAGCGCCACCGCCGGCAGCACGAAATGCTGCCAGCTCGTGTTGCCCGCCACGGGCAGCCACTTCAGGCCCACGGCGAACAGCAGCACCAGCGTGAGCGCGAACCAGAAGGTCGGCATGGCCTGGCCCACCACCGCCACCATCAAGGCCAGGCGGTCGATCCACGTGTCGCGGTAGAGCGCGGCCAGCACGCCCAATGGAATGGCCACGGCCACGGCCAGCAGCAGCGCCACGCCACCGAGCTTGAGCGTGATGGGCAGGCGCTCGCCGACCAGCTCCATGACGGTGTTCTGGAAATAGAACGACCGCCCGAAATCCAGCCGCGCCGCCGCACCCAGCCAGTCGAAGAACTGCTCCACGATGGGGCGGTCCAGCCCGTACTGCACGCGGATCTTCTCCACGTCGGCAGCGCTCGATTCCGGGCCCGCGATCGCGGTGGCCAGGTCGCCCGACAGGTGCAGCAGCATGAAGCTGACGACCGCCACGGTCAGCATGACGCTCAGCGCCACCAGCAGGCGGCGAAAGATGTAGATCAGCATGGCAGGGGCCCGCGAGGGTGTGGGAGGGACACGAACGCCGGGGCCGTCACTTCCAGCTGGCCTGGAAGAAGCGCGGCAGCTCGTCGGGCTGGGCCTCGAACTTCAGGTCCGAGGTGAACGCGTAGTTGATCGAGTACGAAAACAGCGGCGCCCACATGGCCTGGGTGGAGATGCGCTGCAGCGCCTGGGCGTACTTGGCCTTGCGCTCGGCTTTGTCCACCGTGGCGTCGGCCGTCTGCATCAGCGCGATGACCTGCGGGTCCTTGGCGGTGTCGTCGGGGCCGCCTTTGAAGAAGTTGCCCACGAAGGCCGAAGCGTCGTTGATCGAGAACGATCCCCAGGCCTGGAACGTGAGCGGCGCACGGCCGGCGCGCAGCTCGGTGCGCAGCGCCGGGTACTGCACGAAATGCAGCCGCGCGCGGATGCCGACCTTGCGCAGGTCGCCGATCATCGCCTCGGCGTACTCGCGCTCGCGGTAGGCCCACAGCGCGGTGTCGAAACCGTTCGGGTAGCCTGCCTCGGCCAGCAGCGCCTTGGCCTTGGCCGGGTTGTATTCGTACTGCTGCACCTTGCTGGTGTCGCAGCCGAACTGCGTGCGAAAGCACGGCGCATACACCGGCTGGCTGCCGCCGCGCACCAGGCTGTCGGCCAGCCCCTTGCGGTTGATGGCGTAGTTGAGCGCCTGGCGCACGCGGGGGTCCTTGAAGGGCGCGGCCTCGGGGGTGGTGCCGTTGTTGTTGATGGAGATGAAGCCCACGCGCATGGTCTCGCCGCTCAGCACCGAGAGGTTGGGCGCCGCCTTCAGCGAATCGGCCTGGTCGGCCGGCACGCGCCAGATCCAGTCCACCGCGCCGGTCATCAACTGGGCCATGCGGGCTTCAGGGTCGCGGATCACGGTGAACTTCACGGTGCCGATCTTGGGCTGGCCCGCAGGGCTGTCCTTGAAGTAGGCGGTGTTCTTCACCATCGTCACGCCCTGCCCCGGCACCACGCTGGTGATCTTGTAGGGGCCGCTGCCCACGGGCGCCTTGCTGAACCCTTCCAGCCCCACCTTGGTGAAATAGGCTGCGGGGTAGATGGGCGTGGGGCCGGCCAGGTATTCCAGCGCCGCGGGGAACGGCGTCTTGAGGTGGATGCGCACCTCGTAGTCGCTCACCTTGTCCACGCCCTTGATCCAGTCGGTGTTCTGGCGCGTGGCGATCTTGGCGTCGGGGCCGGTCACCACGTTGAAGGTGTAGGCCACATCGTCGGCGGTGAACTTGTCGCCGTTGTGGAAGGTGACGCCCTGGCGCAGCGTGACCAGCAGCGCGGTGGGCGATTCCCACTTCCAGGCGGTGGCGAGCTGCGGCTTGAGTTCGCCCGTCTTCGTGTCGCGGTAGAGCAGCGTGTCCCACGCCATGGCGGCCAGCACAACGCCCTCGCGCATGTTGTTGTGGTACGGGCTCACGTTCTCGACCTCGTTGTCCGACGCATAAGTCAGCGTGTCGTTGGCCTTGCCGGCGTGCGCGCCAGCCCCGAAAACCATCATGCCCAGTGCCAGACAGCCCCGGCGCACCCAGTGGGTGAATAAATGCCCCATTGCGAACTCCTTCATCGTGATGAAACAGGAAACACAGTGAACGGGAGCAAGAATGGGACCTCGGAGACGTTTCCGCCATTACCGAATATCGCGGCGAGCGATCTCAAAAAGGCAATGCTCCCGCCGCATTCCGCCTATGCTTGTGGGATTGCCGCAGTGCACCACGCCCCATCGCCCACCGCCATGAAACGCTCGCAAATCGTCGCCCGCCAATTGCAGGACACGGCCCTGCGCTACTTCCTGGAGGTGGTGCGCTGCGGCTCGATCAGCGAGGCCTCGCAGCGGCTGAACGTGGCGGGCTCGGCCATCAGCCGACACATCGCGCATCTGGAAGACATCCTGGGAGCGACGCTGTTCGACCGCCACGCGCGCGGCATGGTGCCGAGCGCGGCGGGCGAGCTGCTGGCGGTGCATGCGCAGAAGTCCGCGCACGACGCGGAGCGCGTGGTGCATGAAATGCAGGCGCTGCAGGGCATGGAGCGCGGGCGGGTGCGCCTGGCCTCGTCGGAGGGCTTCGCGCTGGAATTCCTGCCCCGGCTCATCAGCGATTTCCGGCGGCGGCACCCGGGCATCCAGTTCCACCTGGGGGTGTTTCCGCCGGCCGAAAGCACGCGGCGCGTGCTGCTGGGCGATGCGGACATCGGCATCACCATGAGCCGCAGCGCCGAAAAGGACATCCGCATCGAGTTGCTGCAGCCCTCGCCCGTGCTGGCCGTGGTGCAGCGCGGCCATCCGCTGACGCGCTTTCAGCAGGTCAGCCTGTCGCAGCTGCAGAACTACCCCGTGGCGCTGCCCGAAATGGACACCACCGTGCGGCAGCTGTTCGACATCGCGTGCAGCCGCCAGAAGGTGCAGATCGACCCCGTGCTCACCAGCAACTACATCGCCAGCCTGTTCGGGTTCGTCAAGCACGAGCCCGAGGGCGTGTCCATCTCGGGCGAGATCACCATGCGCTACCAGATCGAGCGCGAGGAGATGGCCTGCGTGCGCCTGCGCGACCGGGGGCTGGACCTGCGCAACATCGAGGTGCAGACGCTGATGGGCCGCACGCTGTCACGCGCGGCGCAATCGTTTCTCGCGCACCTCAAGGAGCAACTGCAGAGCGTGGCCGCGCCGCCCGGCGGCTGACCGCACCCAGCGCCCAGGCCCTGCGCGGCCTCAGCCCAGGCGCTTGGTCAGCAACGCCTTGGCGGCGCGCGAGTTGGACGGCCGGCCCAGGAAATCGCTGATGTACGCGCCCGCATCGATGAGCGCGTCCAGATCGATGCCCGTGTCGATGCCCATGCCGTGCAGCATGTAGACCACGTCTTCGGTCGCCACGTTGCCCGTGGCGCCCTTGGCATAGGGGCACCCGCCCAGGCCCGCCACCGACGTGTCGTACTGCCACACGCCCATCTCCAGCGAAGCCAGCGTGTTGGCCAGCGCCTGCCCGTAGGTGTCGTGGAAGTGGCCCGACACCGCGTCGACGCCGTAGTGCTGCAAGGTGGCCTCCATGGCGCGCTGCACCTTGCGCGGCGTGCCCACGCCGATGGTGTCGGCCACACCGACGTGCTGCACGCCGATCTGCTTCATCAGGCCCGCCAGGTACGCCACGCGCTCGGGCGCCACCTCGCCCTCGTAGGGGCAGCCCACGGTGCAGCTCATGGCGCCCCGCACGGCGATGCCCGCCGCGCGCGCCGCTTCAACCACCGGCGCGAAGCGCTCGATGCTCTCGGCGATACTGCAGTTGATGTTCTTCTGGCTGAAGGCCTCGCTGGCCGAACCGAAGACGACGATCTCGTCGGGCCGCGTAGGCACGGCGGCCTCGTAGCCCTTGAGGTTGGGCGTGAGCACCGAATAGCGCACGCCGGGCTGGCGCTCGATGCCCGCCATCACCTCCACGTTGTCCGCCATCTGGGGCACCCACTTGGGCGAGACGAAGCTGGTGACCTCGATCTCCGTCAGGCCAGCCGCCTGCAGGCGGTGCACGAGACCGATCTTGACCTCGGCGGGCACGGGCGATTTTTTCGTTCTGAAGGCCGTCGCGCGGGCCTACATCGACGAGTTTGACGCGGGAAGGAATGCTGCTGCTCATGGGGAAATCCTGCGGTAAAGAATGCGGGGCGGTGCCCGAGGCCTAGTAGCCGCGCCGGGGGTCCACGATGCCGGCCACCGGCTCGCCGCGCTGCATGGCGGCGATCTTGCGCGCGATCTGGGCGATGCTTTCTTCGCGCAGCGTGCGGGCGGAGGTGTGGGGCGTGGTCGTGATGCGGGGGTGCGTGCGCAGCGGGTGGTCGGCGGGCAACGGCTCGGTGCGGAACACGTCGAGCGTGGCCCCGGCCAGGTGGCCGGCGTCGATGAGGGCGATCAGGTCGTCTTCGACCAGGTGCGCGCCGCGCGCCACATTGACGACATAGCCGCCAGGCTGCAGGCGCGAGAGCGTGCCGCGGTTCATGATGTCCTGCGTGTCAGGCGTGAGCGGCAGCAGGTTCACCAACACGCGGCTGGCAGCCAGGAAGCCGTCGAAACCCTCCGCGCCATGAAAGGCCCGCACGCCCTCCACGGCCTTGGGCGTGCGGCTCCAGCCGTTCACCGGGAACTCGAAGTGCGCCAGCGCCTTCGCCACCCGCTCGCCCAGCACTCCCAGGCCCATGACGCCGACGGAGAAATCGCTGCGCAGTCGCGGCCGGCGGTAGGCCCAGCCCCCGGCGCGCATGTCGGCCTCATAGGCCTCGAACTCGCGGAAGTGGCGCACCACCGCGTGGCACACGTATTCGGCCATCTGCACGGCCATGCCGGCATCGTCCAGCCGCACCACCTGCGCGCCGGGCGGCAGGCGCAGGGCCAGCAGCGCATCCACGCCCGCACCGATGTTGAAGAGCGCCTGGATGCCGGCCTGCTCGTCCATGAACTGCTGGGGCGGCGCCCAGACCACGGCGAAATCGGCCGGGGGGGCGCCCGGTTGCCAGACGGTGATGTGCGCCCCGGGCAGCGCGGCCTGCAGGCCCTGCAGCCAGGGCTCGGCCTTGGTGTGCGTACAGCAGAAGGTGATGTTCATGGCGCAAGAGCGTATCGCGGCTGCGGATTGCGCGCTGTCACGCGGGCGAGAGCTTGAGCAGCTCGGCGCCTTCGGTCACCTGGTCGCCGGGCGCATAGAGCAGCTCCTGCACCGTGCCGTCCACGGGCGCGGCGATGGTGTGTTCCATCTTCATGGCCTCCATCACGGCCAGGGCCTGGCCCTTGGTCACGGCATCGCCCGCTTTCACGGCGAACGACACCACCTTGCCGGGCATGGGCGCGGTCAGGCGTCCGCCTTCGGACTGCGCCTCGCCCGCATGGGCCAGCAGGTCGATGGCGACGATCTGCGTGGCGCCGCGCGGCGTGAAGACGTGGTCGGTCTCGCCCTGGGAATGCACCACGGCGCGCGTGCGCTGGCCGGCGAAGTGCAGGTCCAGGCCCTCGCCATCGGCGGTGAAGGCCAGCGGCCCGGCCACGGCCGCATCGCCCTCGCCCACCGCCAGTTCCATCGCGCCGCCCGCGGCGTAGGTGAGCCAGGCGTTGGCAGGCTGGCCGCCGAACTCGAACGCGAACCGGCGGCGCGTCACGCCGTGCGATTGCCAGCCGTCGCGGAGGCTGAACGGGTCGGCCCCCTCGGTGGCGCGCTCGCGCTG
>NZ_BAAJYS010000220.1:0-6294 GCF_057543315.1 Acidovorax sp. KPB24-07 | reverse complement strand
CTCGGGACACCGGCGCGTGGCAGGCGCTGCGCGGCGAGCTGCGCGGCGTGAGCGACGTGGAACGCATCACGGCCCGCATCGCGCTGCGGCAGGTGCGCCCGCGCGAGTTGCTGGGCCTGTGCAAGACGCTACAAAAAGCAGAGCAGCTTGCCGGGGCATTCCATGCTTCGGAGCCGTTTTTGGCCCAGATCTTCGACCACCTGCGTCCCCCGGTCGATTGCGGCGAACTGCTGCGCGCGGCCATCCATGAGGAGCCGGCCGCGCTGGTGCGCGACGGCGGCGTGATCGCCCCGGGCTTCGACGCCGAGCTGGACGAGCTGCGCGGCATCCAGACGCACTGCGACACCTTCCTGCTCGACCTGGAGACGCGCGAGCGGGCGCGCACCGGCATCGCCAACCTGCGCGTGCAGTTCAACAAGGTGCATGGCTTCTACATCGAGGTGACCAGCAGCCACCTGGACCGCGTGCCCGACGACTACCGCCGCCGCCAGACGCTCAAGAACGCCGAGCGCTTCATCACGCCGGAACTCAAGACCTTCGAGGACAAGGCGCTGTCGGCGCAGGAGCGCGGCCTGGCGCGCGAGAAATGGCTGTACGAGCAGCTGCTGGACCTGCTGCAGCCGCATGTGCCCGCACTCACCCGGCTGGCGCATGCGCTGGCCACGCTGGACGTGCTGTGCGCGCTGGCCGAGCGCTCGCTCACGCTCCACTGGTGCGCGCCGCAGTTCGCGCCCGAGCCCTGCATCGAGATCGAGGGCGGGCGCCACCCGGTGGTGGAGGCGCGGCTGGCCGAGACCTCGTCCGGCAGTTTCATCGCCAACCACACGCGGCTGAACGCCAACACCCGCATGCAGGTGATCACCGGACCGAACATGGGCGGTAAATCGACCTACATGCGGCAGGTGGCGCTGATCGTGCTGCTGGCCAGCATGGGCAGCCACGTGCCGGCCACGTCGTGCCGCCTGGGGCCCATCGATGCCATCCACACGCGCATCGGCGCGGCCGACGACCTGGCCAACGCGCAATCGACCTTCATGCTGGAGATGACCGAGGCCGCGCAGATCCTGCATTCGGCCACGCCGCACAGCCTGGTGCTGATGGACGAGATCGGGCGCGGCACGAGCACCTTCGACGGCCTGGCGCTGGCCAGCGGCATCGCCACGCACCTGCACGACCGCACCAAGGCGTTCACGCTGTTCGCCACCCACTACTTCGAACTGACCGAACTGTCGGCGCGCCACCAGCACGCGGTGAACGTGCACGTGGGCGCGACCGAATCGGGCTCGAACATCGTCTTTTTTGCACGAGATCCAGCCGGGGCCGGCCAGCCGCAGCTACGGCATCCACGTGGCCCGCCTGGCGGGCGTGCCGGGGCCGGTGCTGAACCATGCGCGCCACACGCTGGCCGCGCTGGAGCAGCGGGCCGGCGAGGGCGAAACGCAGGTGGACCTGTTCGCCGAGCCACCCGAGGCCGAGGGGCCGCTGGTGAGCCCGGCGGAAGCGGCGCTGGCCGAACTGCAGCCCGACACCCTGAGCCCGCGCGAGGCGCTGGACGCGCTGTACCAGCTCAAGCGGCTGGTGCAGGGTTAGGCAGGCCGCGCAGGCGGCCGACCCCGGGAGAGCCTACTCGGCCGGAGCCACGGCGGGCTTGGGTGGCTTGGGCGTGCGCTCGAACTTGGTCTTGGCCGCGATCTGCTGGCCTTCGGACAGGCCATCCATGTCGCGGTACAGGTGCACCGACAGAGCGATAGCGCCGGACTTGTTCTTGAGGCTGTGGGGCACGCCCAGCTCGTCAGGCCCGAAGCCGGCCAATGACGCCTCTGTCCGCGCATTTCTTTCGGTCTTTTCGGCCAGCGGCGTGTTGTCTTTCGTTTCGCCGGTCGGTCGGTAGATCCGCTCCGACAACTTGCCCTTCAGGATGAAAGAAGCGCACTCGTTGGGATGGTCGTGGATGGGGGTCTTTTGCCTGGCATCGAACGCGAACAGTTGCAGGCAGAACGACTCTCCCTCCTTCGCGTGGCTGTGCAGCAGATAGCGACCGTAACCCGCCAACTGTGTGGCGTCCTTGGGCTTATAAATATCTGTGGACAACTGGGCTTCCTCCAGCAGGCTCTTGAGGGCGTCCGCCACGCAATCGCGCACGTCCTTGCCCGCCGCGATCTCGGCTTGCACGGAGGCATTTTGCAAAAGCTTCTGAACGCCGGCTTCCAGGCGCTTTTGGTTGGCCGCGTGGGTCTGCCGGGCTTGCAGGGACAGCTTGGTGTACACCTTGTCGAGCTTGGCCTCGCGGGCTGCGATGCCCGAATCCGCGCCCAGCAGCGAGGTGCGTGGGCGCTTGGCCGAAGCACCTTCCGCGCTGGCGTCCGGGGACCGCGCCTGCAGGCCGTCCAGGCGGGCATCGCCGCCCGGCTGGCTCGAACCGGCAGGCCGTTTGTTCGAAGAGGCGGTATCGGCGACTTCGGCGCGTTCGGAACGGGGCGAAACGGCGCGGGAAGGGGAAGAGATGGAGCTGGTCGTCATGGTTTGAAAAAAGAGTGGATGAGGAAGAAAAAGCGGGAGAACAACGGCGATCCACCGTGTCGCCACCCACCCGCCATTCTTCGAACCACAAGGCGGAATCCCGCCCGACACGCGAAGCTGATGTCCGGAAATGCGAATGTCTTTTCATATTGCGAAATCATCTGAAACATTGGCGACACGCCGCACCGTTTGTCCCCTGTTTCTGCCGCACCGTCTTGGGGCAAGTCCGCAGCGCAACGGCGACAACGCCTACACTCGACCCTTTGTCCCCCAATTGCCCTCCATGACGTATTGCGTCGCCATCAAGCTCAACGCCGGACTGGTTTTCCTGTCCGATTCCCGCACCAATGCGGGCCTGGACCAGATCAGCTCCTTTCGCAAGATGATGATCTACGAGAAGGCGGGCGACCGATTCATGGTGCTGCTGTCCGCCGGCAACCTGAGCATCTCCCAGTCGGTGCGCGAGATCCTGCAGTCCGAGCAGCTCACCGACCGCGAGGGCGGCGAGCCGATGACGATCTGGAATGCCAAGAGCATGTTCGATGCCGCCCGCGTGCTGGGCGCCGCCGTGCGCCACGTGCATGAACGCGACGGCGCTGCGCTCAAGCGCTCGGGTGTGGACTTCAATGTCTCGCTGGTGTTCGGCGGGCAGATCCAGGGCGAGGGCATGCGGCTCTTTCAGGTGTACTCGGCGGGCAACTTCATCGAAGCCACGTCCGAGACGCCGTACTTCCAGGTGGGCGAATCCAAATACGGCAAGCCCGTGCTCGACCGCGTGCTGACGCCCGACACGCCGCTCGACGAGGCCGCCAAGTGCGCGCTGGTGTCCATGGACAGCACGCTCAAGTCCAACCTGTCGGTGGGGCTGCCGCTGGACCTGGTGGTGTATGAGGTGGGCCAGTTCGCCACCGACAAGATCGTCTGCATCGACGAGCACAACCCCTACTTCCGCATGCTGCACAACAGCTGGGGCGAGAAGCTGCGCGAGGTGTTCGACAGCATCGAAGACCCCGCATGGCACGGTGGCCTGACCGAAGTGCCGATCAAGGTCGAGCCGTCGCGCAGCCGCCCGATCAAGAAGATCACCAATCCGCGCGACAAGCTCGTCTGACGCCCTGGCGGCACGCCGCCACGGCAGCAGCCGCCGAAGCCCCATGCTCCCCATCGTCTTCTCGCACGCCAACAGCTTTCCGGCAGGCACTTACTCGGTGCTGTTTCGCCACCTGAAGGACCGGGGTTTCGATGTCAGCGCGCTGGACCGCTACGGGCATGCGCCCGAGTACCCCGTCACCAACAACTGGCCGCACCTGGTGCAGCAGCTGGCCGATTTCGCGCAGGAGCAGGTGCAACGCGTGGGCGGGCCGGTGTTCTTCGTGGGCCACTCGCTGGGCGGCTTCCTGAGCGTGATGGCCGCCGCACGCCACCCCGAACTGGCGCGCGGCGTGCTGATGATCGACTCGCCCCTCATCAGCGGCTGGCGCGCCAGTGCGCTGGGCATGGCCAAGCAGACGCAGCTGGTGGGTGCCGTGTCGCCCGGCAAGGTCAGCCGGGCCCGGCGCAACGCGTGGGCCAGCCCCGGCGAGGCGCTGGAGCATTTCCGCAAGAAGAAGGCCTTCGCGCAGTGGGACGGCGAGGTGCTGCGCGACTACATCCAGCACGGCCTGCGCGAGCACGAGGGCCGGCACATGCTGCATTTCGACCGGGCCGTGGAGACCGCCATCTACAACACCCTGCCGCACAACCTGTCGCAGCTGCTGCGAGCGCACCCGCTGCGCTGCCCTGCGGCGTTCATTGGCGGGCGCTCATCGTCCGAGGTGCGGCAGGTGGGCATGGCGATGACGCTGACCATCACCCAGGGGCGGGTGACGGTGCTCGACGGAAGCCACCTGTTCCCGATGGAGCAGCCCAAGACCACGGCCGCCGCCATCGAGGCCGCACTGTTGAATCTCATGGCGGTCCGGGCCGCTGATCTGTCGGCTTCCTGATCGCCCTGTGCCGGCTCCGCACCGTGCGAGAGTGCCGCCCAAACGATCTGCCGAAATCAAGTACGAGGGCGCACAGCGCATCCGCCGTATGAAAGGTCGCGCCCATGGCCTGTGCCGCCCGCCGCTGCATGGCACCCGCTTTTCGTGGGCCCCACGCACCGCACCATCAAAAAAATGGAATCTGCGGAGAAAGTTCTTCTACACTGCGGCAGCGTTACAACGTGATACAGCATGCCCCGTCCCCACACCGTCCGCCCCCGCTGCGCTGCTTCCCGCCCCCGCATGGCCCTCTGCCCGCCCTGCGGCGGCTTGCGCACATGACACATCGCCCGGCACCTTCCGGCGGGTGCTGCGCCCGCCATTCGCGCACGGTGCGCTGACGCCCAAGCCATCGCGTCTCTCCCATTGCCACCGTTGCCATGCGCCTGTTTTCCCGCCTGCATCCGTGGTCTCCAACCTTCCTGCGGTGCTGGCTGCGCCGCATTCTTCCGGGGTGCGTGGTGGTGGTGATGTCCGCATTGCTCGCCCCCGCCGCCCAGGCCGCGCAACCGCTGGTGCTCCGAGATGGCATGCCGTCCGTGAACCTGTGGCACACCTTCACGGTGCGGGCCGACCGCACCGCCGCGCTGACGGCCGAGGAAGCCCTGGCAAACCCTGCCGCATTCGCCGCACCGGCCCACACGGGCGGATCGCTCGGAGTGCATGCGGGCGCCCTGTGGCTGCGCGCCACGCTGATCAACCAGGCGGGGGCGAACACGGAGTGGGTCGTGAACATCGATTACCCCGCCCTGCACCAGGTGGACCTCTATCTGGCGCAGGGCGGCCGCATCGTGCAGCAGGCCGCCATGGGCAACATGCGCCCGTTCAGCCAGCGTCCCTGGCAGTCGCGCACCCCGGCGATGGGCCTCAAGATGACCGCCGGCGTACCCTACGAACTGCTGGTGCGCGTGCGCACGGGCGGCAGCATGGTCCTGCCCGCCACCGTGGCGCAAGCCCCGCAGTTTCTCTCCGACGCGCTCGCTGAGCAGATGCTGCAAGGCCTGTTCGCCGGGCTGGCCCTTTGCCTGCTGATCTACAGCCTGGGGCAATGGATCGGAGGAGGCGAGCGGCTCTTTCTGCACTACGCGCTGCTGGTCGCGGCAAGCGCGGGCTTTTGCCTGCAGCTCTTCGGGATCGGGGCGCAGTACCTCTGGCGCGACCAGCTCTGGGTCGAGCTGCACATCGCCACCCTGTGCGGCTTCGCGGCGCTGGCGACCACGTTCCTGTTTCTCGGGCAGGCCCTGCTGGAGGGCAAGGCGCGTGGCGGTTTTTTTTCGTGCCATGCAGGGCGGTGCCGCGGTCAGCGCGGTGCTGGGCGCCGCCTTTCTGGTGGACGGGATCGACACGCGCACGGCCATGGTGCTGCTCACCGCCCTGGGCCCCCTGCCCTGGCTGATGAGCGTGCCGGTGGCCTGGGCCCGCGCGCGGCGGCGCGATCCGCTGGGTGCCACGCTGCTGCTGGCAGCCGCCGCGTTCTTCATCGCGGCGGCTGCCATGGCCGGCCTGTCGCAAGGCCTGCTGCCGGCCAACGGCTGGACGCTGCATGCCCTGCAGATCGGCACGGTGGCGGACATGCTGCTGTTCATGCGCGTGCTGGGGCTGCGCACCGCGGCGCTGGGCCGGGCCGCGCGCGATGCCCGCCGCGAGAAAGCTACTACAGCAGCAGCACGGCAGGGGGGCACCGCCACGCTGCAGCGCGACTATCAACTCGCCAGCACCAGCAACCGCCTGGGCGGCTACACGCAGACCT
>NZ_BAAJYS010000219.1:0-2500 GCF_057543315.1 Acidovorax sp. KPB24-07 | reverse complement strand
GAGTCGTCCTGCGCGGAAGATGTAACGGGGCTAAGCCAGTTACCGAAGCTGCGGATTCACAGTTTACTGTGAGTGGTAGGAGAGCGTTCTGTAAGCCTGTGAAGGTGTCTGGTAACGGATGCTGGAGGTATCAGAAGTGCGAATGCTGACATGAGTAGCGTTAAAGGGGGTGAAAAGCCCCCTCGCCGTAAGCGCAAGGTTTTCTACGCAACGTTCATCGGCGTAGAGTGAGTCGGCCCCTAAGGCGAGGCAGAGATGCGTAGCTGATGGGAAACAGGTCAATATTCCTGTACCGATGTGTAGTGCGATGTGGGGACGGAGAAGGTTAGCTCAGCCAACTGTTGGATATGTTGGTTCAAGCCTGTAGTCGTGCCTGGTAGGCAAATCCGCCAGGCTTAGATGAGGGGTGATAACGAGTCTGCTTGCAGACGAAGTGAGTGATACCCTGCTTCCAGGAAAAGCCACTAAGCTTCAGCTACACACGACCGTACCGCAAACCGACACTGGTGCGCGAGATGAGTATTCTAAGGCGCTTGAGAGAACTCAGGAGAAGGAACTCGGCAAATTGATACCGTAACTTCGGGAGAAGGTATGCCCCAAGTAGGTGAACCTGTACAAGGCGAGCCCAAAGGGGTTGCAAAAAATCGGTGGCTGCGACTGTTTAATAAAAACACAGCACTCTGCAAACACGAAAGTGGACGTATAGGGTGTGACGCCTGCCCGGTGCTGGAAGATTAAATGATGGGGTGCAAGCTCTTGATTGAAGTCCCAGTAAACGGCGGCCGTAACTATAACGGTCCTAAGGTAGCGAAATTCCTTGTCGGGTAAGTTCCGACCTGCACGAATGGCGTAACGATGGCCACACTGTCTCCTCCTGAGACTCAGCGAAGTTGAAATGTTTGTGATGATGCAATCTCCCCGCGGAAAGACGGAAAGACCCCATGAACCTTTACTGTAGCTTTGTATTGGACTTTGAACAGATCTGTGTAGGATAGGTGGGAGGCTTTGAAGTGAGGACGCTAGTTCTCATGGAGCCAACGTTGAAATACCACCCTGGTGTGTTTGAGGTTCTAACCTAGGTCCCTTATCGGGATCGGGGACAGTGCATGGTAGGCAGTTTGACTGGGGCGGTCTCCTCCCAAAGCGTAACGGAGGAGTTCGAAGGTACGCTAGGTACGGTCGGACATCGTGCTAATAGTGCAATGGCATAAGCGTGCTTAACTGCGAGACTGACAAGTCGAGCAGATGCGAAAGCAGGACATAGTGATCCGGTGGTTCTGTATGGAAGGGCCATCGCTCAACGGATAAAAGGTACTCTGGGGATAACAGGCTGATACCGCCCAAGAGTTCATATCGACGGCGGTGTTTGGCACCTCGATGTCGGCTCATCTCATCCTGGGGCTGTAGCTGGTCCCAAGGGTATGGCTGTTCGCCATTTAAAGAGGTACGTGAGCTGGGTTTAAAACGTCGTGAGACAGTTTGGTCCCTATCTTCCGTGGGCGCTGCAGATTTGAGGAAGCCTGCTCCTAGTACGAGAGGACCGGAGTGGACACACCTCTGGTGTATCGGTTGTCACGCCAGTGGCATTGCCGAGTAGCTAAGTGTGGAAGAGATAACCGCTGAAAGCATCTAAGCGGGAAACTCGTTTCAAGATGAGATCTGCCGGGGCCTTGAGCCCCCTAAAGAGTCGTTCAAGACCAGGACGTTGATAGGTCAGGTGTGGAAGCGCAGTAATGCGTTAAGCTAACTGATACTAATTGCTCGTGCGGCTTGACCCTATAACTTTGATCATCATTTGATCAAGTTGTTATGCCAAGTGACGCAGTCAAAATACAAGCTGATTCCAAACTCTATGAATTCGCCACCTTGATCACATCAAGGTAGCTCCAAGTTATGCCTGATGACCATAGCAAGTTGGTACCACTCCTTCCCATCCCGAACAGGACAGTGAAACGACTTTGCGCCGATGATAGTGCGGGTTCCCGTGTGAAAGTAGGTCATCGTCAGGCTCTTACAGCCCAAACCGCCCCGACATCCAACGATGTCGGGGCGTTTTGCTTTGGGGAATGAAAATCTCTCCTGCAAACCTTCGCTAGACGTAGCCTGCTTGGTTGAACCAGTCTCCAGTCAGGTACGCCCCTTGGCCTCAGGCCCAAGCCTGACAACGCATTGCAGGCTTCAATGCGGCGCTGTTCGTCGGCCTCAGGCATTCAACGGACCACGCGACCACGCTGCCATTCCGATCAGCCAGGCCCCGATCCAGGCCAGTTCAATCCGCTCCCGGCCCAGCGGATACGCTACGATTGACGTTACGTCAACGTCAGCGAACCCTCCCCACCACCGCAGCCGCTGACAGGGATGGATCTCCGCTCCACGAGTCTCCCCCACTTCCTATGGCCGCCACCACCTACACCATCAGCGACCTCGCCAAAGAGTTCGACCTCACCACCCGCGCCATGCGCTTCTACGAAGACATGGGCCTCCTCCAACCACAACGCAC
>NZ_BAAJYS010000218.1:0-6303 GCF_057543315.1 Acidovorax sp. KPB24-07 | reverse complement strand
TCGTTAGCTAGGATGCATACGGCACTGCCTGTGCGACTATCTGTGCACGCCGATCGGATGGGTGGATGGCAATGGCGAGAAGGCCGGCGAGATTACCTGGGCAGCCAGCTATGGTGCCTGGGGAGACATGCAGGAGGAATACAACCCGCAACGGATCGAGCAGAGCATCCGGCTGCAGTTGACGTGCTCCCCGATATCCGTACCACCTGAATGGAAGTGAGGTCCGTCAACTTGGAGAATGACGGACATGAGGAAGAGTCGATTCACGGAGCAGCAGATCATCGGTTTCCTGAAGCAGGCCGAAGCGGGCCTGGCAGTCAAGGAGGTCTGTCGGCAGGGCGGCTTCAGCGAGCCCACGTTCTACAAGTGGCGTGCCAAGTACGGCGGCATGGATGCCGAGGAGGCCCGGCGCCTGAAGGAGCTGGAAGTCGAGAATGCCCGGCTCAAGAAACTGCTGGCCGAGGCCCACCTGGATCTCGAAGCCCTGAAGATCGGCTTCGGGGTAAAGCGCTAGCCCCGCAGGACAAGCGCAAGGCCATTGCCCGGATGCTGGAGCACGCCAGGATCTCCGAGCGCAGGGCCTGCCGTCTTGCGGGGCTCTCCCGCGATGCCTGGCGCCACCCGCCGCAGCCCGGCGCCTGTACGGTCCGGCTGCGCGAGCGCATCCACGCCGTGGCCATGCAGCGGCGGCGCTTCGGCTATCGCCGTGTGCATGACATGCTGCGCAGCGAGTTTCCAGGCACCAACCACAAGAAGGTGTATCGCCTCTACCGCGAGCAGGGCCTGGCGGTACGCCGGCGCAACAAGGCCAGGAAGTACCGCGGCGAGCGGACGCCGCTGGTTGCCGCCATGCGGGCCAACCAGACCTGGAGCCTGGACTTCGTCAGCGACGCACTGGCTAATGGCCGGCGAATCAAATGCCTGACCATCACCGATGACTTCACCCGCGAGTGCATCGATATCGCGGTGGATCTGTCGATGCCCGGTGCCTACGTCGCGCGGGTGCTGGAGCGGGCAGCATGCTTCAGAGGGTACCCGCAGGCCATCCGGACCGACAACGGCCCGGAATTCACCTGCCGGGCCTTCATGGCCTGGCTGCAGGCGCGGGGCATCGAGCACATCCTGATCCAGCCGGGAAAGCCCACCCAGAACGCCTATATCGAGAGCTTCAATGGCCGGTTCAGGGACGAATGCCTCAACGAGAACTGGTTCGAGACCTTGGCCCAGGCCAAGGAGGTCATTGCCCTGTGGCGCCAGGACTACAACGAAGTGCGGCCCCACGGGAGCATTGGCCGAATACCACCTGCCGCATTTGCAGCCAGGCACCGCGAACCATCCACCATCGATGCAGGATCAGTTAACCTGCAAAACCCTGGACCTCTCTCCCAATGATTGGTATGGCTACAGGGGGCAGGTCAGCAGGGCCAGCAGATCGATGCCGAGACCGGGCTGCATTACAACCGCTTCAGGTACTACGACCCACACCTGGGGCAGTACATCACTCATGATCCCATCGGCCTAAATGGGGGTAGAAATATCTCTATACAAATCAACCCATCACCATGATTGACCCGCTAGGATTGGAGGCCAACCTTCTGGAAACTTTGCGAATGGCTATCTTGTATCGCGTTCCAACTATCCTGGAGATTCAATAGGCATAGATGTAAGGCAGGCCATTCAAAAGCCGGAAGGAATGACGGATTGTGAGTTTCTCAAGAAGCTGAAGAAGGCGTCGGAAGAATACTGTAATTGCCTTCCGTATTCCAAGCCTAATGTCTCTCTGATTCCTGGAACGCAGGATGGGCAAATGGATCCCGGTACATACAATAGCAACTCGTATGTGTCTGGTGTCATACAGAGAGTTGGAGCAGTTCCTCCAACGCTGAACACTGGGGGCAATTGGCAGGCGCCTGGATACGGCAATCCTTTGCCTATCAGCAATATTGTTGCTCCTGTTGGAACAGTCGAGGTCAAATGATGAAGAGAACGATTTTTGGATGCGGCGATAGGATCGTTGAAGTTGCTTTTTTATCTTTGTGTCATTATTTTCTTGTCGGTGTTTTCAATGTATTTCATTGATTACAATACGAATTGGCTGGAGGCCTTGCCAAAGAGGGAGTATTTGGTTTTGGCGGTCGCGACGCCTTTTTGCTTGTTTGCAATAAAGAGGTTTAAGCTTCCGTCAATCTTTCTGGCTGCTGTATTCTTGGTGCCAAGTTTTTATGTGATATATTTTATTGTGGCCTGTTCGATTTTTAAAGATTGTATTTAAAATCGCTGCTTAAACGCTCCAAGCTTATCATCCTGTTTTCTACTTTTTGCGAAAGACGTTTAGGCAAAACCGCACCTCGCGGGCTGCTCTGGGCCGCAGATTATCTGGCGCTCGGTTTGAGGCTGGTAGGTGTCGGTTGTAACCGGGGCGAATTTCCCGGGGCATGCGGCGGCGGCCAAAGCCGCGTTACAACGGTGCTATCCCGCCACGGGCCGTGTGCGGTAGAACTGCATCGGCACCGCCTGCATGTCGCGCGCGTGCTGGTTGAGCACCGACTTCTTCATCTTGCCCACCACGTGCATCTCGCAAGGCTTGCAGTCAAAGCGCAGGGTGAGCTTTTCCTTGCCGTTGATGAGCTGCAGCGGCTCGGCCTTGATGGTGCCCTTCACGCCGATCACGCCCTTGGCCTGCTTGGGGCACAGGCTCATGGAAAAGCGCACGCAGTGCTTGGTGATCATCAGGCTGACTTCGCCTTCTTCTTCCTTCGACTCGTAGGCCGCGTCGATCACCTTCACGCCGTGCTTCACGTAGAAGTCGTGCGCCTTCTGGTTGAACACGTTGGCCAGATAGGTGAGCGTGTCTTCGGGGAAGGGCGCGGGGGGCTGGACAGGCTCGGCGCGGGGCAGGCGCACCAGGCCGGCGGCGCGCGCGGATTCGAGCGCGGCCACCGCGTCGCGGCGTAGCGGGTTCAATGCCGAGGCCGGCACGAACCAGGGCTGCGACAGGCTCAGGGCGATGTCATGCACGGAGAACACCGTGGCGCCGAAGCGGCCGAGTTGCTCGCGCAGCGTGGCCTCGGCTTGGGGTCCGTCGGTGGCGCGCTGGTGCGGGTGCACGATCGCCGCGCTGCCGACGAAGCCGTCCTCGTCGGTCAGCGTGAGGTCGAAGCCGTCGGGCGTTTCGGACAGCTGTGCCCACAGGCCGATGCGCCGGTCGCTTGACTTCTTGTCGAGCGTGCGCACCCAGTCCATATCGCGGTTGCGGTTGATCTCCAGCCCCTTTCGCAGGTCCTTGAAGCCGGCGATGGGGTCCTTGGGGAACACGCGCCACAGGCCCTTCTTGGCGTTGACGGCTTCGGCGCGGTTGATCTGCAGGCCCACCAGTTCCTTTTGCAGGTCGTAGTAGCACAGGCCGTCGCCGTTGTGCAGCACAGTGTCGGGGCTGGACAGTTCGAGTTCGGCGAAGTTATCGCCCACCTTGGTGACCCACCCGATGGCGCGGCCCGGCGTCTTGGGCGTGTCGAACGCGCCGATGTCGTCTTGGCGTCCGTTGACGAAGTAGTCGGTGAACTCGCGGTTGAAGTTCTGGTCGGGGTCGGGCGTGAAGGTGAACGTGGTACGCCCGGACGATGAGCGCGCCAGCGGCTCGGCCGAGAACTCGCGCTCTTCGATGATCTCGTCGAGCAGCTTGCGGTAGTGCGCCGTGATGTTCTTCACGTAGCCCATGTCCTTGTAGCGGCCCTCGATCTTGAAGCTGCGCACGCCCGCATCGATGAGCGCCCGCAGGTTGTCGCTCTGGTTGTTGTCCTTCATCGACAGCACGTGCTTTTCGTGGGCGATGATGCGTCCGCTGCCGTCCAGCACCTCGTACGGCAGGCGGCAGGCCTGGTTGCAGTCGCCCCGGTTGGCGCTGCGGCCGGTGTGCGCGTGGGTGATGTAGCACTGGCCGGAATAGGCCACGCACAGCGCGCCGTGCACGAAGAATTCGATGGTGGTGCGCGCCGGGTCGGTGGCGGCGCGCACGGCGGCGATCTCCTGCAGGTCCAGCTCGCGCGCGATCACGATCTGCGACAGGCCCGCGTCCTGCAGGAAGCGCGCTTTCTCGGGCGTGCGGATGTCGGTCTGGGTGCTGGCGTGCAGCTGGATGGGCGGCAGGTCCAGTTCGAGCAGGCCCATGTCCTGGATGATGAGCGCGTCGGCCCCGGCGTTGTATACCTGCCAGGCCATCTGCCGTGCGCCTTCCAGCTCGTCGTCCCGCAAGATGGTGTTCAGCGTGACGAAGATGCGGCTGTGGAAGCGGTGCGCATGGCGCACGAGGCGCTCCAGGTCGCGCAGATCGTTGCCCGCGCCGGCCCGGGCGCCGAAGGCCGGGCCGCCGATGTAGACGGCGTCGGCGCCATGGTTGACGGCCTCGATGCCGATGTCGGCGTCGCGCGCCGGGGAAAGCAGTTCGATCTGGTGGGGCAGCAAGGACATGGGGCGCGATTATCCCAGCGGGCGCTGCCGGTGCCTACCCGGGCCGGCATTAGCGGCGCGAATGTCCCGCAATCTGCACTGAATTGGTGCGATTTATCCCGGAACCGGTGCGTGGCGCGGCTAGCATACGCACGCTTGGCCGCCGGCCCCGGCGGCTTTCCAACGACAAGGATGGAGACTTTGAGAGTGCTGAACGCTTCCCGACTGAGTTTTTCCCTGCGGTCCACCGCGCTGGCCTGCGCAGCCCTGGTGGCCTGCGGCGCCGCCATGGCCCAGGACGTGCAGACCGTCAAGATCGGCCACGCCGGCCCCCTGTCGGGCGGCATCGCCCACATCGGCAAGGACACCGAGAACGGCGTGCGCCTCGCGCTGGACGACCTGAACACGCAGAACCTGGTGATCGGCGGCAAGAAGATCCGCTTCGAGCTGGCCGCCGAAGACGATGCCGGCGACCCGCGCCAGGCCACGGGCGTGGCGCAGAAGCTGTGCGACCTGAAGGTGGCGGGGGTGGTCGGCCACCTGCAGTCGGGCACGTCGATTCCCGCCTCGTCCATCTACGACAAGTGCGGCCTGCCCCATATCACGGCCGCGGCCACCAACCCCGACCTGACCAAGCCCGGCTACAAGACGACCTTCCGCCTGATCGCCAACGACAGCGCGCTGGGCGCGGCGCTGGCCCTCTACGCGGCGGACCACCTCAAGCTCAAGACCGTGGCGATCATCGACGACCGCACGGCCTACGGCCAGGGCGTGGCGGCGGTGTTCAAGGCCACGGCGCTGCAAAAGGGCCTGACGGTGGTGTCCGAAGAGTTCACCAACGACAAGGCCACGGACTTCATGGCCATCCTCACTGCCATCAAGTCCAAGAAGCCCGACGGCATCTTCTACGGCGGCCTCGATGCCCAGGCCGGCCCCATGCTGCGCCAGATGGAGCAGCTGGGCTTGGGCTCGGTGAAGTATTTCGGCGGCGACGCGCTGTGCACCGAGAAGCTGCCCGACCTGTCGTCCAAGGCGGCCGTGCTCAAGAACGTGACCTGCGCCACGGGCGGGGCCTCGGTCACCAAGATGCAGGGTGGCGCCGAATGGAAGAAGCGCTACGACGCCAAGTTCCCCGGCCAGTTCCAGATCTACAGCCCGTACGCCTACGACGCGGCCATGGTGCTGGTGGACGCGATGAAGCGTGCCGACTCGGTGGACCCCAAGGTCTACGCGCCATTCCTGTCCAAGACCCAGTACAAGGGCGTGACGGCGAACATCGCGTTCACGCCCAAGGGCGAGCTGACGGCGCCGGCCGTGACGCTGTACCACTACCCGGCGAATGCCCGGGTGGCGCTGAACTGATCCTGCACCCCGAGCGCGCCCGCCAGCGCGCTGTTCTTCGTTACAGTGGCGGCTCTGTCCGGCGCCGCCGCCGATGCCACTCCCCGTGCGATTTCGATCCCGTGACCCCGTGAATGGGCCGCAGGGTGAGTCGGCGCGTGGCACGGCATCGGGCCGCCGCCGGTCGCGCAACACACGGAGAACTGACCATGCGCATGGGATTCGGACTCGTGGGCCTGCTCGTGGCCCTGGCGATCGTCGCCGTCCTCGTGAAAAAGCAGATGGGCGCCACGCGCGCCTCCGTGCCCGTCATCGCGGTGCCGGGCGCCCAGCCGCCGGCCAGCGGGGCCTCGGCCGCCACCGTGCGCGAGCAGAGCCAGCAGGTGCAGCAACAGGTCAAGCAGCAGATGGAAGCGCTCATGCAGCAGGCCCGCCCCATGCCGGAAGACGAATCCAAGTGAAATCGGGCCCATGCCGGCGTTTTTCATGCCCTGGTAGCTATAAAAATAATAGCAA
>NZ_BAAJYS010000217.1:0-6333 GCF_057543315.1 Acidovorax sp. KPB24-07 | reverse complement strand
GGCTGTCGGGCTCGGGCAAGTCCAGCCTGGCGTTCGACACGCTCTATGCCGAGGGCCAGCGCCGCTATGTGGAGAGCCTGTCGGCCTATGCGCGGCAGTTCCTGGGCCGGCTGGACAAGCCCGACGTGGACCTGATCGAGGGCCTGTCGCCGGCCATCTCGATCGAGCAGAAGGCCACCAGCCACAACCCGCGCTCCACCGTGGGCACGGTGACCGAGATCCACGACTACCTGCGCCTGCTGTACGCGCGCGCCGGCACGCCGTACTGCCCCTACCACGGCCTGCCGCTGGCCGCCCAGACGGTGAGCCAGATGGTGGATGCCGTGCTGGCCCTGCCCGAGGACACCCGCCTCATGGTGCTGGCCCCGGTCGCGCGCGACAAGAAGGGCGAGTTCACCGAACTCTTCGCGCAGATGCAGGCGCTGGGCTATGTGCGCTTTCGGGTGGACGGCACCATCTACGAATATGAAAGCCTGCCGCAGCTCAAGAAGACCGAAAAGCACGATGTGGACGTGGTGATCGACCGCCTGAAAGTGCGCGCCGAGATGCAGCAGCGCCTGGCCGAAAGCTTCGAGGCGGCCCTGCGCGTGGGCGGCGTGGAGGGCAACGGCCGCGTGCTGGCGCTGGAGATGGATGGCGGCCAGGAGCACCTGTTCTCCAGCAAGTTCGCCTGCCCCGTGTGCAGCTATTCGCTGGCCGAGCTGGAGCCGCGCCTGTTCTCGTTCAACTCGCCCATGGGCGCCTGCCCGGCCTGCGACGGCATCGGGCAGCAGGAGGTGTTCGATCCCGCGCGCGTGGTGGCCTTTCCCTCCTTGAGCCTGGCCAGCGGCGCCATCAAGGGCTGGGACCGGCGCAACGGCTACTACTTCGCCATGCTGGAGAGCCTCGCCAGGCACTACCGCTTCGATGTGGAGGCACCCTACGAATCGCTGCCCCCGCCGGTGCAGCAGGCCGTGCTGTACGGATCGGGCGAGGAGGAGATTGCCTTCAACTACGTGCTGGACAGCGGCGCCAACAAGGGCAAGGCCATCGTCAAGAAGCACCCCTTCGAAGGCATCCTGCCCAACATGGCGCGGCGCTACCGCGAGACCGATTCGGTGGTCGTGCGCGAAGAGCTCGCGCGCTACCGCAGCACCCAGCCCTGCCCCGAATGCCACGGCGCGCGGCTGCGGCTGGAGGCGCGCCACGTGAAGGTGGGCGAGGGCGAACAGGCCCGTGCCATCTACGAGGTGAGCCACGCCACGCTGGCCGACGCGCACGCCTGGTTCTCGCAGCTCAAGCTCACCGGCGCCAAGGCCGAGATCGCCGACAAGGTCGTGCGCGAGATCGGCACGCGCCTCACGTTCCTGAACGACGTGGGGCTGAACTACCTGAGCCTGGACCGCAGCGCCGAGACGCTCTCGGGCGGCGAGGCCCAGCGCATCCGCCTGGCCAGCCAGATCGGCTCGGGCCTGACCGGCGTCATGTACGTGCTCGACGAGCCCAGCATCGGCCTGCACCAGCGCGACAACGACCGCCTGATCGCCACCTTGCAGCACCTGCGCGACATCGGCAACAGCGTGATCGTGGTCGAGCACGACGAGGACATGATGCGCGCCGCCGACCACGTGATCGACATGGGCCCCGGCGCCGGCGTGCATGGCGGCCGCGTGATGGCGCAGGGCACCTACGACGCGGTGCGCGGCCATCCCGATTCGCTCACGGGCCAGTACCTGTCGGGCACGCTGTCCATCCCCGTTCCCCCGCGCCGCACGCCGTGGCTGCCCGTGATGGAGGGCACCCCCACGGCCCCCGAAGCGGCGAGGAAGGGCAAATCGCGCTTCCCCGAAACCGAGGCCAGCAAGCGCCGCGCGGAGCAGCGCGCCGAGCGCCAGGCCGAGCACCGCGCCACCCAGGGCCGGCTGCAGGCCCTGCGCGTGGTTGGCGCCACGGGCCACAGCCTGAAGAACGTGAGCGTGGAGTTCCCCGTGGGCCTGCTCACCTGCGTGACCGGCGTCTCGGGCTCGGGCAAGAGCACGCTCGTCAACGACACGCTGTATGCCGCCGTGGCGCGCCAGCTCTACCGCGCGCACGACGAGCCCGCGCCGCATGAGGCCATCGAGGGCATGGAGTATTTCGACAAGGTCATCAACGTCGACCAAAGCCCCATCGGCCGCACGCCGCGCAGCAACCCTGCCACCTACACCGGCCTGTTCACGCCCATCCGCGAACTGATGGCCGAGGTGAACACCGCCAAGGAACGCGGCTACGGGCCCGGGCGCTTTTCCTTCAACGTGGCCGGCGGCCGCTGCGAGGCCTGCCAGGGCGACGGCGTGGTGAAGGTGGAGATGCACTTTCTGCCCGACGTGTACGTGCCCTGCGACATCTGCCACGGCCAGCGCTACAACCGCGAGACGCTCGAAGTCCTGTGGAAGGGCAAGAACATCGCGCAGATCCTCGACCTCACGGTGGAAGACGCCTTCGCCTTCTTCAAGGACGTGCCGACCATCGCGCGCAAGCTGCAGACGCTGCTGGATGTGGGCCTGTCGTACATCCGCCTGGGCCAGGCCGCCACCACGCTCTCGGGCGGCGAGGCCCAGCGCGTGAAGCTCGCGCAGGAATTGAGCAAGCGCGACACCGGCCGCACGCTCTACATCCTGGACGAGCCCACCACCGGCCTGCACTTCGCTGACATCGACCTGCTGCTCAAGGTGCTGCACCAGCTGCGCGACGCGGGCAACACCATCGTCGTGATCGAGCACAACCTGGACGTCATCAAGACGGCGGACTGGATCATCGACATGGGCCCCGAGGGCGGCGCCGGCGGCGGCACCGTGGTGGGCGAGGGCACCCCCGAAGACCTGGCCGCCAACCCGGCCAGCCACACCGGGCGGTACCTGGCGCGCTACCTGCCGTCCACAGCGCAGGGCTGATCGATAGTTACGTTACTTTCGGTGGCAAATCCGTTGCCCCGAACCGCGCCGTGCGCCGGTTTTTACCCCCAGAATCCGCGGTTCTAAAAACAACCGAAGACGGAACGGGGAGGTCCCATGAACAAGGGCATGGTCCAAGTGGACCAGGAGCACCTGCGTGCGCAACTGGAGAAAAAAACTGCCGCCCAAGGTGCGGCTCTTTCAACTGGATGACATCCCGGGCGTGATGCGCTCGCGCATGGGGTGGCCGGTGGCGGCGGCGTTGATGGAGCGGTGGTTTCGGGGGGCGGCGTTTGAGATGCCTGATCTTATGAAACAGGGGCGCGACAGCTATCGGTTAAGTCTTTCGAACCCTGCTCACTTGGACGAAAGTACCGTGACCATGGCGTGGGCGCTCGGCTTCGCCAGAGTGCGTGCCGCTATGGCAAAGCTTCAGGCGCAATGGGCAAGTCCCGCAGGCAAAGCGCAGTTGCGACTTCATGTGAAAAAGCGAGGCGATGTCGAAATTCAACCACGTTGGCGATTTGGAAATCTCGCGCTACCAGCGAAATTACTGGACGAATCCTGCCAAGTTAATTTTGTCAGTCTGGGCAGTCTTGCTGATCCCTTGGATGATTTTTATGGCGCCATGGGCGAGGCACTACTCAAAGTAGCCGTATCAGGGATGGTCACGAGCAAAGGACCAGGTCAGACAGCCATTGCCATCGACGAAATGGGCTTCTACCTGCGCGACTCCTATGATTTCAACGATCCCGAAAATGCCTTCCTTTCGCAGCCTTTGGGCTTCTGGGGACATCAAGGTGTCCATCGTTTCCATGTCAGTGCGCCGATAGCTGTCTCTCAGCAGGATGTACAAAAAAATCAAAGTAAGGCACCTGGTCAAACCTACTTCGTGCAGAACAACGATTTCCGGCAATGGCGAGCACTCAATGGTCGAGGCGGAGACTTCCTCGTGCTGTCCAACGTGCATCGGATACACCTACCTTTCCCCATCAAACTGGAGTGGTGATGAAGTTTTCCAAGCTTAAAAAAATCCCCTGCATTGTTTGGTGCTTGGTCGCGAATTCCCTATTGATCATGATCTGGTACGCCTCCACGCCCACATTTTTCGACAGCGAAAACAGCCCGCATCGCGTTTACCGCCTGGAGTTCCATAAAGCATCTCCCTTGCAAAGAATCGCCCATCTCGATTTCAAGATGCCCTATGTCGTGCGCTTGTACAAAATCGAGCCCAAGACGCTGCTGGGTGAAAGCGAGGTGGTCGATCTCTGGCTGAACGGCGAAATCACGTGGTATCTGAATTCTTCGGTGGACCGGAACGAAGTGCGCGTCGGCAGGGATGTCTTGTTTGAAAAAATCCCAGCGGAATGCACACCTGCGTCACCGTTGGTCAGTTGTCCCAAGCCTTGATGCGCCCTTTGAAAAAAATCCCGTGTGTCGTGTGGTGCCTGATGCTGGGTGGTTGTGTTGTTTTGGGGTGGCGCGCCACTTCCCCTACGTTCCTGTACAGCTACAACAGTCCTCATGAAATCTATCGCCTTGAGTTCCATCGGGCATCGATCCTGCAGCGCATCGTCCACCACGATTTCAGGATGCCTTTCGTCGTCCGGCTATATCGCGTTTCGCCCAAAACGCTGTTGCGAGAAAGTGAAGTCGTGGACCTTCAAGGTGGTGGGCAGTTCGACTGGCACCTTGATCCACCAGTCGCTACCAACAAGGTGTATGTAGGCAATGAAGTGGTGTTTGAGGGCATCCCCTCGGAATGTGGCGACCCACCGCTTGCCAGTGGGTGTCCCGCCAAGCCTTGATGAAAGCGCGCCGGCCGTGAGCGAAACTGTGCAAATCAGGAAAACCACCCTCGGATGGGGTTCGGCCTTGGCAGCCCTTGCTGCTTTCGCTTGGTATGCCTCAACACCGACTTTTTCGACAGCGAAAACAGTCCGCATCGGGTTTACCGACTGGAGTTCTACAAAGCATCGATCCTCCAGCGCGTCTTTCACCACGACTACAAGATGCCTTACGTGGTGCGTTTGTACCGCGTGGATTCCAGAACTTTGCTGGGTGAAAGCAGCGTGGTCGATCTATGGCTGAATGGAGAGACCTACTGGTATCTGGACCCGCCGATGGACATGAAGAGAGTACGCGTGGGGCGCGATGTGCTTTTCGAAAACATCCCCTCCGAATGCACGGACCCGACACGGCCACCGGATTGCGGCCCCAACAACTAATGCTTGCTAACCCACCGCGCCACCCATCACCCCAAGAATCCCAGATTCACCGGATACGCCGCTCCCCCGAAATTCCCCAGCCTCGGCAGCACACCGGTCATCTCGGTGTTCGCCACCCCGAACCACCGCGCCATCGTGGCCGCGTACTGGTCCACGGCGGTGCTGGGCAGCAGGCGGCCCTGGCCCACGTGCCACTGGTCTTCGCTGCCGCTGCCGTTGCCCACGCTGATGGGTGGCGGCGTGCCGTAGAAGGCCGCGCCGCGCACGGCGCCGCCGACCACGAAATGGTGGCTGCCCCAGCCGTGGTCGGAGCCGTCGCCGTTGGACGTGAGCGTGCGCCCGAAGTCCGATGCGGTGAAGGCGGTCACCTTGTCGGCCACGCCCAGCTCCACGGTGGCGTTGTAGAACGCGGTCATGGCGCTGCTCACGCGGTCCATCAGCACGGCCTGGCCCGAAACCAGGTTGTCGTGCAGGTCGAACCCGCCCATTGACACGAAGAACACCTGCCGCCGCGTGCCCAGCGCGCCGCGCGCCGCGATCAGCCGCGCCACCACCTTGAGCTGGTCGGCCAGGGGGTTGCCCGTCGGGAACGCGGTGGACACGCCCGCGCCCGCCAGCGCGGCGGAGATCTGCCCTTCCGAGCCGATGGAGCGCTGCGTTACGCGCGCGTATTCGGCCTCCATCGCGTGGGCGCTGGCAGCCTGCACCAGCTCGCTCAGCACGCCGCGCACGGCGCTCGATCCATAGACGTTGTTCTTGACCCCGTTGATGGGCACGGCGCCGCTGGTGCTGATCTGGTATTGCAGCGCCTGGTCGCCCGAGAGGAACACCGCGTTGCCGCTGGCCGAGATGCAGGTGAACAGCGAGTTGGTGTTGGCCGACAGGGCGAGGTCGCCCAGGTTGCCGCCCCAGCCCACGGTGGAGCCTTCGGCGCCCTGCGATTGCCACACCGACTGCTGGTCGTTGTGCGAAAAGAGCTTCGGGGGCAGCGGGTAGGTGCGGCGGTCGGCGCTGGCGTACTGCGCCCGCGTGAGCGGCACCACCAGCGGCCCCACGTTGAGCTGCACCGCCGCGCGCCCGCTGTTGAAGAGGCCGGCCATGCCGGTCATGGCGGGGTGCAGCGCGTACTGCAGGCCGCCCGCGAGGGCGCTGGCCGGCTGCAGCACGGTGCCGCCCAGCGCACTGCGCCCGAG
>NZ_BAAJYS010000216.1:0-6355 GCF_057543315.1 Acidovorax sp. KPB24-07 | reverse complement strand
TGGTGGCGGCGCGCGATGCCGGCGCGGCCGTGCTGCTGATCTCCGACGACCTGGACGAGGTGCTGGCGCTGGGCGACCGCGTGGCGGTGATGCACGCCGGGCACCTGAGCGAAGCCCGCCCCGCCGAGGGCTGGACGCGCGAGGCCATCGGCCTGGCCATGGCCGGAGCAGACCCCGGCGGGGGCCGCGGCAGCGCCGACGCCGCACCGGCCACCGTGGCGCCCGCGCCTGAAAGCGACACCCCATGAGACTGGAAAAACGCGAGCGCACTTCGGCGCTGGCCTATGTGGCGGCCCCGGTCGGCGCGGTGGCCTTCACCCTGCTGGTGAGCGCCCTGCTGGTGCTGTGGGCCGGCGCCCCCGTGGGGCGCACCTACGCGCTGCTGGCGCAGGGCGCGTTCGGCTCGGTGTTCGCGCTGACCGAGACCTTGACGCGCGCCACGCCGCTTATCCTGACGGGGCTGTCCGCGGCCGTGGCGTTCCGCGCGCGGCTCTTCAACATCGGCGCGGAGGGCCAGCTGTATGCCGGCGCGATCGCGGCGGTGGCGGTGGGCGGCATGCATGGCGGCACCGGCCTGCAGTGGCCGGTGCCTGTGCTGTTCCCGCTCATGATGCTGGCCGCCGCGCTGGCCGGGGCCGCCCTGCTGCTGGGGCCGGCGCTGATGAAGGCGCGGCTCGGCGTCGACGAGGTGGTGACCACGCTGCTGCTGAACTTCGTGATGCTGCTGCTGGTGTCCGCCCTGCTCGACGGTCCGATGAAAGACCCCCTCGCCCTCGGCTGGCCGCAAAGCGTGGCGCTGCAAGGCGAGCTGGAACTGTCGCGCCTGGTGCCGCAGACGCGGCTGCACACCGGCCTGCTGTGGGCCGTGGGGCTGGCCGTGCTGCTGTGGGCGCTGCTCACGCGCACGGTGCCGGGTTTCGAGATCCGCGCGGCGGGGGCCAATGCCCGCGCGGCGGCGTTCGCCGGCGTGCCGATCACGCGCACGGTGGTGCTGGTGGCCCTGCTCTCGGGCGGCCTGGCAGGGCTGGCAGGCGCCATCGAGGTGGCGGGCCGCACCAGCTACGTGACGCTGGACATGTCGCCAGGCTATGGCTACAGCGGCATCGTGATCGCCATGCTGGCGGGCCTGCACCCGCTGGGCGTGGTGGCCGCGGGCGTCTTCGTGGCGGGGGTGCTGGTGGGGGCGGACAGCATGAGCCGCGCGGTGGGCGTTCCCACCTACATCGCCGACGTGATCGTGGCGGCCTCGCTGATCGCGGTGCTGGTGGCGGGGCTGCTCGCGCAGTACCGGGTGCGCTGGAAGTGATGCGGGAGCATGCCATGACCGATTTCAAGCCGAATCGCCCCCATGCCCTAGTCATGATTGCCCTTGATGCTACCAAATCAATAGCAAATGCATGGAAGGGCTGGGCAGTATGACCGAGCTGATGGACATCCTGGCCAACCCGGCGTTCTGGATCGCCACGCTGCGGGTGGCCACGCCGCTCGTCCTGGGCACGCTGGGCGTGCTGCTGTGCGAGCGCGCAGGCGTTTTGAACCTGGGCATCGAGGGGATCATGGTCGCGGGCGCCTTCACGGGCTGGCTCACGGTGTATGCCGGCCATGGCCTGTGGACTGGCGTGCTGGTGGCCGCGCTCACCGGGGCGGCCTTCGGGCTGCTGCACGCCTGGCTGACCGTGGGGCTCGCGCTGTCGCAGCACGTGTCGGGGCTGGGCATCACGCTGCTGGCCACCTCGCTCAGCTACTACGGCTACCGCGTGGGCTTTCCGAAGGTGACCACGCCCCCCACGATCGAGCCGTTCGCGCCCATGGCCTGGCTGGGCATTCCCATCCTGTCGGCCCAGACGCCACTCACGCTGCTGGCCCTGCTGCTGGTGCCGCTGCTGGCCTGGGTGCTGCTGCGCACCCCGCTCGGGCTGGCGGTGCGCATGGTGGGCGAGAACCCCCAGGCGGCCGAGGGCCAGGGCATTCCGGTGGCGGCCACGCGCACCGCTTCGGTGGTGGCGGGCTCCGCGCTGATGGGGGTGGCGGGGGCGTTTCTCACGTTGTCGGCGTTCAATGCGTTCTTCTTCAACATGGTCAACGGGCGCGGCTGGATCTGCGTGGCGCTGGTGGTGTTCGCCTCGTGGCGGCCCGGAAAGGCGCTGCTGGGCGCGCTGCTGTTCGCCTTTTTCGATGCGCTGCAGCTGCGGCTGCAGCAGGCGGGCGATGCGTGGCTGCCGTATCAGGTGTACCTGATGCTGCCCTACCTGCTGTCGATCCTGGCGCTGGTGCTGGTGGCCCGCAAGGCGGCGTATCCACAGGCGCTGATGAAGCCCTACCGCAAGGGCGAGCGGTAGCGAACCTTGGGCGACCGGACCTTGGCCCCCTCTCCTCTCCCATAACATCGGCGCATGCCGACACCCCAGCCCCCGGACACCTTCGTCCCCATCGCCCCGGAGTCCCTGGCCACGCCGCGGCTGCGCCTTCGGCCCTGGACCGCCGCCGACCGCACGCCCTTCGCCGCGATGAATGCCGACCCGGCGGTGATGGCGCACTTTTCCGCGCCGCTGACCCGCGACGCCAGCGATGCCATGGCCGACCGGATCGAGGCGCTGATCGCGCAGCGCGGCTGGGGTTTCTGGGCCGCGGATTGCCTGCAGGGCGACAGCGGCCCGCGCTTCATGGGCTTTGTGGGCCTGCACACGCCCTCGGCCGAACTGCCCTTCGCGCCGTGCGTGGAGATCGGCTGGCGGCTCGCCCGGCCCTTCTGGGGCCAGGGCCTGGCCAGCGAGGCGGCGCGCCTGGCGCTGCGGGCAGGCTTCGAAGACTTGGGCCTGGCGGAGATCGTATCGTTCACCACCCTGGGCAACCAGCGCTCGCGCGCGGTGATGCAGCGCCTGGGCATGCGCGAAAGCCCCACCGAAGCGTTCGACCACCCGGCCGTGCCGGTGGGCCACCCGGTGCGGCCGCATTGCCTGTACCGGCTCGCCCGCACCGACTGGCACGCCGGCACGCATGGCGGCTGAAGGGCCCCGGCCTCCCATGGAACGCCCCCTGCTGCCCGCCTGCCACCGCGGTGTGGCTACCGCCGCGCTGGATACCTTGGTGACGGCACTGGACACCTTCGCGACCCGGCATCGGGAAACGGCCAAGGTCGGGCCCACCTTCCTGCGTGATGCGCACTGCACGACGGTGGGCATGGAGTTCGGTGGATTCGCTGCCTTGCTGAGGGGCTGTCAGGCACTTCTGAAGAACGCTTGTGAGGCGCTATGGGCGCTGCCTCAAGGGGAGGGGCGGTGGGCAATGGTACAGCGATCCATTCTGGCCTCGGGGCGCGCTTTGCCGAGGAACTGCGCCCGCTGACGGGCATCGCGTTCCAGGCGGCGCCGCCGCCATCTGCCGCCCAGTGGTTGATATCGCATTGCTGCGCGTATGGAGCGGACTGGTGGAGGTCGCGGTGGTGTGCCTGAAGCTCTGCCGCGATATCGAACTGCTGGCATCGGGGCCTGCATGCGGATTCGGCAAACTGGTGTTGCCTGCGCTCGGGCCAGGGTCGTCCAGCATGGCAGGCAAGGTCAACCCAACCCACGCGTCCATGCTGAAAATGATGCGCATTCGTGTGCTGTCGGATCATGCGATGGTCTGCGCCTCGTTGTCGAGCGCGCGTCTGCAACTCAACACGACTTACCTGCTTGCCGCCTGCGTGACGGTGGATGCAGTCGAGACGCTGGGGCAGGGACTAGCGCTCTTTGCTTCTCGTTTGATCGATCGGTTGGATGTGGATCGGGCGCATTTGGCAGTGCAGGTGGAGGAGGGGCTCGGGGCTCGGGGCCCACTACCTGCGATCGCGGGAGGAGGGATATGACTCGGTCGCGAAGCAGGGTGTTCGGTGACCGCGGCGCCACAAGCCTGGGCATTAGCGCTCGACATTGTCCGCCAATACGCTTTCTCACGACCGACCTGAGCAAAACTGACTGAGCCTGCAATTTCTGCGGAGTCCAGTGGCTGATGGTCTCACCTTGCAGGCTATTACCATGGTCCATGAATTTGCATTTGCAGCGCGAGATGCGGGTCTACGTTTTGAAAGCCAGTGCAACAAATCCCGAGCGGTCCGTAGCAACACGGCCGATGTCTCCAAAGGACAGATCGTCGTTCGTATCAAGACTTTTAAACTCTCGAACTGTGTTCTCTAACACGGTCCATTCATTCCCAGCAAGAGCAAATATACCAGCTCTGTCCTCCGCCACTAATACTCGGTAGTCACGGTCAGTCATTGCTCTTCCCTTTCGAAAGATCTCGCTTGACGTCGCTGACGACGCCGTTGCTATTGAAGCACTTCTGGTATTCCGCCTTTGTCTTGGCGCTGGCAAAGCATGTTGGCCAATCTTTGGCTTTGATGTCTTTTTGCACGACAGCTAGCTTGGCTGGGTCTATTTGATCCGTTGTACTGACGAGAGCCCAGAACTTGTCGAACAGTGTGTTTGAGTGCTGCTCAATTTTTGCTCTCGCGGCGTTGATGCTCTCGATCGACTGCCCATTCTTCACTCTCTCCAAATCGACTTGGGATTTGATGTATTCAATGCAATTTTGGGAGACCTCGCCGAGTTTTTCTCCCGTGCTCTGTAATACTTTCAAGCACAGAAAAAGGTATTCGTCTTGACTGAATGTCCCCGCAACAATCTCTTTGACGGCGGTCGCGACATGGCTAATGTCTGAGCGTTGAGCAGTGTCTAGCCCGCCGCTCGCCATCGGCGTCATCAGTGCTCCCCCGGCCGTGACCGGCATTCCACCAGTGCTTGCGACGTCTGCTAATGCTTTGTAGTGCGCCTCGGCTTCCGTCTTTTCTTTCTTGGCCGCGGTTAACTCTGCTGAGGCCGCCTCGCACTTCGGTTTTTTTGTCCTTGAGTGCTTGCGACAGACCATCTTCCTTCTTGTCGGCCACCGCTTTAGCTATCGCGTCACATTCCTTGGTGGTTCCGCCGTTCAATTCATCGAACGCAGCTTGCTTCTTTGCAACAACTTCAGTTTTCTTTCCGACCAGCTTGCTTTGATCATCCAGTCGGATGGCTGCGTCTGCACCTGATGAACCGCTACTTCCGCTTGCTGACGAGCCGATGACCACTGGTCTGGCCGTGACAGCGCCGGTCAATCCCTCGATGGCCAGTATCGAAACGATGAGGCGTTGGTCTCTTACGGCTTGTATGGACAATTCGACGCCACTGATTCCCCCGCTCAAATACCGCTCGCAAGTGCGATACATGACTTCGCGGAGAGTGTTGGTGGTCTGTGTCCGGGGAATGGTCGAGCCTTGTTCGGAGCTACTAAAAGCAGCATTGAGGGCTGCTTGAATCGTCTTGGGGTCGCCGCTCCGACCGAAGCTTGCTCCGCCGGAGAGTGCTTGCGCGATGACCGCGAAGACGTCCGGGCTTGGCTCGGCACAAAAGCGGGTGACATCTTCGATCGGAATGGATTTGTTCTGTTCGTTCGGAAGAAGCTTGGGCTTGGCTGCGAGGATCGCTCTCTGTTTAGCATCAACCATCGTGATGCTAGGACCGTCTTCAATCTGATGATGACGATAAATCGAATGATGATTAGCGCTGCATCCGGTCAATGCAATCATTAACCATGAGAAGAATAGGATTGCTTTTGTCTTCATTTTCGGCCCCCTCCCTGGAATCTGAACGCAAACATACTTCTTTTACTCAAGGACGTCCATCTGAAATTTTTAGAAAGACACGTCGTCAGCAAAAAGTAGACGAAAAGATAGTCAGTGTCGATGACCAACTTCTTGCCGGAGTTTGCAGTTCTGGTCATCCAACAGGCATAACGCGGCCAGTTCGGGGCATCCAAGACCAGTGGTGTTCCGTGTGTGGGGAATTTGCCGTCTCATTCGTCTTAATTAGAAGGCACCTTAAGCACGTGCTGTCGATCTCTGCAAGGCCCGTATGGGCCCCAAATCTGACTCAGCAATTTGAAGAACCAAAATCGGCATATGGACAACAACAAAAACCAATTTTCCACGCTTTCCCGAGCTCAGTTGCCCGAGCTTGCAACCCATGGACAGGAAACAATTGCCGTGTATGAAAGCGGTAGGGGGCTTAGCGTTTTGCTCTGGGCGTTGGCGTTTTTCTGTGTGGTGCCTGGTTTGGCAATGCTGTCATTCCCTCGGCAGGGTGGACTGTGGATTGCGGCGCTGGCCGACTTCACGCGGTGCGACGCGCGCGTGCACGAGGCACTGGCCGCTCTGGCGCAGGCCCCGGCCGTGGGGGCCGCCGCGCGGGCGCTGGGGCGTGTTGGAGCGCACGCTGGAGCGGCTGATCCGCACCGCGACCGGCGAGCCCCCACGCTACTGGCGCGCCCTCGCGCGGGTGCG
>NZ_BAAJYS010000215.1:0-6416 GCF_057543315.1 Acidovorax sp. KPB24-07 | reverse complement strand
ACAACCCCGCGCTGGACATCCTGGCCATCCGGCCGAACATCAGCGTGCGCGCCGGCGTGCAGGTCACCGGCTCGGCCAAGGCGCCGCGCGTGCGGACTCTATTCCGACCCCGATCTGCCCGACCGCCGAAAGCTCTCCTGGGTGGTGCTGGGCCGCAGCGGCGCCGCCGGCGGCGCCGAGGCCGCGCTGCTGCAGCAGGCGGCGCTGGCGCTGCTCGGGGGCAACGGCAATGCCGGTGCCGGCAACTTCGCCAAGCGCGTGGGGCTCGACGAGATCGGGTTCAAGGGCCCCGGCTCGGGCGAGGATGCCTCGGCCGCCGCGCTCACCTTCGGCAAGCGCCTGTCCAAGGACCTCTACGTGACCTACGAGCGCAGCCTCTCGGGCGCCCTGGGCACGCTGTACATCTTCTACGACCTGACCAAGAGCCTCACGCTGCGCGGCCAGACCGGCGCGCAAAGCGCGGTGGACCTGATCTACACGGTGCGGTACGACTGACGGGGCCCATCAGCCCGCCGCGGCGCGGGCGAACTGGGGCGCGTTCTGCACCCGGCCATCCCCGTGCGGCAGATAGGGATAGAGCAGGCTCCCCGCGGCCTGCAGCAATTCGAACTGGGCGGGCGCCAGCCCCTGCTCCACCAGATCGAAATGACACAGCGTGCCGTACAGGCCGCCGCGGTGATCGGTCACCGGCACGCCGTGGTAGGCCACCACTACGCCGCGGAACGAGCTGGCCAGCAGCCGCTCGTCGTGCATCGAGTTGTCCACCAGCAGCGAGCCATCGCGCAGCACGAACTGGCAAAAGCTGTTGTCCAGCGCCACCACGGCCAGCGCCTCGGGCCGGATCTGGTGCTGCTTGTCGTAGAGAAAGACGTTGATGAGCTGCGACTCGATCACCTGGAAGATGCCGGTGTACCGATGCGGCACACCGCGGTTGAGGGCCTCCATGGCGGGAGAGAGTCCCTCCGCCAGGAGCAGGGCGTGGAACTGTGGAGGCGTCATCGGTGAAATCATTGCGGAGGTATTTTAGAGCGGCGCACCGCCCGGGGCGCGTTGCCACTGCGGAAATGCGGCGCTCCCATGGCCTGTGGCCCCGCGCCGGGCGCGATCTTCTTTTGCGGAGGTCTCAGCACGGCGGGGAAAAGCTGCCACGGCCACGCCTTTACAATCGCCCGTCCTCCTCGTAGTTCAATGGATAGAACGAGTGCCTCCTAAGCGCTAGATACAGGTTCGATTCCTGTCGAGGGGACCAGATTTCCTTCCTTTAGCGCAATGGCTTTTCGCCTCGTCCTTGCTGCCGCCGCCTGTGCGCTGCCTCTTGCCGCGTCGGCTGAGGTGTATCGCTGCGGAAAAACGTACACCGATGAGCCATGCAAAGGCGCGAAGCTTATCGACACCTCGCCGATCATCAGCGATCCGAGTGGCCCGCGAACCAAGGAAATCTACCTCTGTCGCGCCCCCCAGGGCGGGTTGTACTGGACCGCCGAGCACTGCGCACAAAGAGGGTGGACCATCGAACGGATTCAGCGGGTGCCTGCCAACGTGTCGTGGAATGACCAAGTGGAGGCCGGCAGGCATCAGAAAGCGCAATCCGAGGCAGCTGCAGCTGCGCCCATTCAAAGCCACGCCCTGCCAGCACCACAGCCCTCCCAGGCCAACAATGGCACATGCTCTGCGCTGGAAGAGCGGGTCAGGATGCTGGACAGCATGGGGCGGGCCGGCAGCCGGTACTACGACCTGGACTGGGTGAGGCGGGAGCGCAAGGATGCCAGGGATCAGCAGCACAGGCTCCGTTGCTGAGACTAAGTGCGCCATCGCCGAATTGACGGCGTGACGAGCGACCTCGCAAGAGGCACCGGCCTATCCTGGGAAGCCTTTGCACAAGCCTTTCGTTGAGCACGCGCCCGGTTCGAGCAAGCTGTTCACCTCATCCGTGCGCCGGCATTTCAATGGCGCCAGATGCTGCGTTGCCAGCACGCAGTGCCCTACAGCCCCCGTGAGAGGCCTCCCTCAGGGCACGACACGCGCTGCACTCAGGCAGATCGCCGCCGATGCCATGCCATCAGCCCCAGCAAGGCCGTCAGCATCGCCAGGCCGAAGTGCGACAGCGTGGGAATGGCGGCGGCACTCGCCGGCGCCGCGGCGATCACCGCCGGCCCGCCCGGATCGGAGATCGTGCCCACTGCCGGATCGGCGTCCCCCGGGCCGTTGTCCTCGATGTCGAAGGTCACCGTGTCCCCATTGATCTGGGCGCCCGGCCATTCGAACCACTCCGACTGCGCCGCGCCCGCCGTGCGCGGGCCGTACTTCATGAAGCGGCTGCCCGCTGCCAGCGCCTGCGGGTACTTCAACGTCACGGTGACCTTGCCCGCGCAGGTGGTGGCCACGAAACGGAAGACGCCTTGGGGAAACTGCGCGCCCGCGGGGCGGCTGGATGGCACCTCGAACGCGGTCTGCGCGGTGTCGAACGTGCAACCGCTCACGCCGGTCAGCGAAGCGGTGATCTGCCCACTGCCGGCGGCCGAAGCGCCGGTGAACGAGTCCTCGACGCTCGGCAGGCGCACCACCAGATGCAGGGTCGATTCCTTCTGGATGTTGTAGTCCGAGAGGGTTCGGCCGTCTTCCAGTTGCTTGCCCGCAAAGATCAGCCGCTGCTGCTCGGGCGCAATGCCTTCCTGGTCCTGGATCTTGGCCTTCACGTTCTCAATCGAGTCGCTGGGCTCCACGTCCAGAGCGATGGTCCTTCCGGAGACGGTTTTCACGAAGATCTGCATGGCCCACGCGCCCTGCGAGAGGGCGGCGAGCGCAATGAAGAGGGCCCATCGGGCAGCCCATCTCCGAATATCCAGAAAGGGGGGAACAGGCGGGGAGAACGCAAAAACCATGGATCAACTGGCAGCAGGTCGAAAAAGACCCGGGATCATGCGTTTCTGACGGGTTTCTTACAAGCGTTCCAGCCCTGGATCTGCGGAAAGTCGCGTTTTTTAAGGGGCTTGCGCCAGCCAGCCCTCGATCACCCGGGGCACGCCGCCGCCGGTGAGCGGACGCAGCGCATGGCGGCGAGCCGGAGTTTCCAGGGACGGTCGGTCCAAGGCATGCGGTGTGCGTCTCAGCGGCTGAGCATCGCCACGACCGCGACGATGCCGAGCACCACCACCGCCACCGCCCGCGCGGCCCAGCCGCCCAGGCTGGCGGCGGTCATCCCGGCAATGCCGGCTTTCACGGTACCGGCGTGGCGGCCCTCATGGGTGCCGGATTCAAAGGCAGAGCGCCTGCTGATGGCCATCGCCTGGGGATGGCCGCAGCCGGGGCAAGCGGTCGCCTGATCGGAAATCTGCCGGTTGCATTCGGGGCATGGAACGAGTGCCATGGGTTTTCTTCTCCTGGTGCATGG
This sequence comes from Acidovorax sp. KPB24-07, assembly GCF_057543315.1. Lineage (NCBI taxonomy): Bacteria > Pseudomonadati > Pseudomonadota > Betaproteobacteria > Burkholderiales > Comamonadaceae > Acidovorax > Acidovorax sp. KPB24-07. Next base: position 3,025 of record NZ_BAAJYS010000215.1, on the reverse strand, counting down.
ATGGAACGATGGCCACAACCTGCCTGTGACAGTCGCACCATAGCCCGGCCCTTGCCCTCGGCTGTTTCGAAATGCGTCGAAGCTGCGCGGCTCCAACCGCGTCACGGCGAGCCTTGCAGCTCCCAACGGCTGCCATCGGCAAAAGACAGCCTGAGTCTCAAGGTGCCACCGGCTGCGGTGTACAGGCTGTATCGGCGAATTTGCGACAACTGCCGATGGGCCCAGGCCTCCATCTGCATCAGGGGCTGATCGTCGCACGCGGCCATCGTCTGGAAAACTGGCTCGGCACGAATGCCGCCATCCTCGGCCCACCACCGGTATCGGAATGTCGACCCGTTGCACACGCGCAGGCCGAAAAGCCCGGCACCTGGAAAGCTCAACCGCACCGATGGGCCGGAATTGCCCATGCCGGTCCTTGGCCAATCGTGCCGCTCCGTGCCATCAGGGCCGAAGATCGAGACCAGGCCCCATTCAGCGGTATCCAGCGTGCCGAGGTAGAAGTTTTCGCGCGCTGGCTCTGCCTCCCGCTGAGGGGGCTGCTGTGGCGAGGCCATCGCGCCACTCGCTATCAGAGCGAGCGCGGCACCAGCGATGAGCGCAAGCACCCTAGCGGGCCCCGCCCAACTTCTCGAAATCCGCATCCAGCCGCGCCAGCGACGCCGCGATCTGCGCGCGCCGGGCCTTGATCCAGCCGTCCTGCTCGGCCACGCGCTGGGATGCCTCGCGCAGCATGCGGTCCATTTCGGCGGGCTGCGGGCCGCCGGCGGTCTGGCGGTTCCTGACGATTGCCACGGGGTCGAGCGTGGAACGGAACTCGGCCTCGGACAGGGGCAGCACCTGCGCAAACTCCGTTCCCTTCACCGTCTCGGCGTAGATGCGTTGCGCCTGCGCATACGGAAACGCGAGGGGCCGGATGTCCTTGGCCTTGGCGTATTCCACGACCTCCGACGCGAAATGGTGGCCGACGCGGAAGGGCAGCTTGTATTGGCGCATCAGCACGTCGGCCAGTTCCTGCGAGGCGGTCCAGTCGCTGTTGAGCTCCTCCAGCGCACGCTGGGGATCGATCACCAGGTTGTTGAGGATGCGCGTCCAGTTGTTCAGTACACCGGCCGCCGCCTGCACCATCGCGGCGTTGGTGCGGACCTCCTTGGGGTCGCTCATGCCGGGGGGAATGTTGTGCGCCTGCAATGCGGGGCCCATGCCCAGGTTGAGCGCGGTGGAAGCGTCGCGGCGGGTGCTGTTGAGCAGGCCGGGATTGCGCTTTTGCGGCATGGCGCTGGAGACATACGTGTTGCCGCCGCCTTCCTGCAGCAGGATCCAGGGGCGCGGCTGGGCGTATTGGGTCATCACGTCTTCGATGAAGCTGCCGGCATGCAGGGCGATGGCCATGACGATGGCGCCGGCCTCCACGGGCTGGTCCACGGCGGAGATCTGCGCGGCGTCGTACGCGTTGTCCACCGTGGCGGAAAAGCCCAGGTAGTCCGCCATGCGCTGGCGGTTCAATGGCCAGCTGGTGCCGTTGAGCACCGTGGTGCCCATGGGCGAGCGGTCCATGCGGGCATAGGCTTCGCGGATGCGCTGGGCGTCGCGCTCCAGCCCGGCGGCGATGCCCAGCAGATAGTGGCCGTAGCTGTTGGGCTGGGCCGCCACGCCGTTGGTGTAGTTGGGCACCACGGTGGCCCGGTGCTTGCCGGCGAGTTCGATCAGGGTGGCGGTGGTTTGGCTGAGCGCCTCGGCCAGGTGGAGCATTTCATCGCGCAGGATGGCGGACCGCGCGGTGGCCAGCATGTCCTGGCTCGATCGGCCGGCGTGCAGCAGCGTGATCTGGGGTCCGGCGGCCTCGATCAGCAACGGCTCGAAGGTGATGACCAATGAGGGCCGCTTGCCACCCGGCTTGTCGCCGTTGGCCAGCACCTGGGTGATGCCTTTGTAGACGAGGGGCGACAGCGATGGGTCGAGCAGGCCCTCGTCGGTATTGATGACGGCGGTGGCCTTGTTGATCTCGCCGAGCCAGAAGAAATCGTCGTGCTTTTTGGCGGAGGTCTGGGCGCCCGCGTGGGGCACGAGGGCCGCCAGGGAAAGGGCGGCGGCAATGGCGAGTCGGGTGGGTTTCATGGGCATGGCCTGTTGTCTCTGTAATGGGTTTGTTCCACCGGCGCAGGCGGCCGTGGCGATGATGGGCGCGCTGGGTCCGTGCTCAATACACGCCGTAGCGGTACGCAAAGTACAGGGCGGCGAGGGTGCCGACGACGGCGAGGACGGTCATTGCTTTGCGCATGGGAACTCCGCGGGGGAAAAGGCCATGGTAGCCGCCCCGGCGCCGCCACCCGCCATCGGCGTCAGCGGCCGTGCAGGCCCTGCGGCGCACCGCCCGGCCGCGCAGCGCGCCGCTGCAGCAGCGCCCGCACCATCACCCCCACCACCAGCGCGTTGACCACAAAGATGCCCGCGTGCAGCGCATTGCTGTGGTGCAGGAAGCCGATCAACTCGAACGGCAGGTAGATCGCCCCGCTGCCCGCCGCCAGCACCTCGGCCCAGGGGCGTTCCTTGAACAGGCCGTACGCCTCCACCAGCCGCAGCGCGGCATACGCGGCAGCGCCCAGGGCCAGCAGCATGAGCCGGGAGTCCTGCACGTTGCGGGCCGCGTCCAGAAAAATCTGCGGGTATCTGGCCGCGGGATTGAGGTGCGCATGCTCGATGAGCCGCACGGCGATGGCGTAGATGTCCCGGTGCGCCAGCGACAGCAGCCCCGTGGCGGCGGCCAGGACGAGCAGGCCCTTGAAAGCTTCGAGGAACGCGACGAGACGGACGGCCTGGTTCATGGAAAACGCCTCCCACGCGAACGGCGCGGATGGATGCATGGTGAATGGGTGACGAAAGGCGGACGGGCGCCAGGCCGATTGTCGGCCCTGCCGGCACGCGCGCCGCCGACCCCACCACGCAGCCGGGGCCCCGGCCTACAATCCGCCGGCCCGCCCCGACGATCCGATGGCGCCGCTCCACGGATGCTGATCTGAGCCAAAAA
>NZ_BAAJYS010000214.1:0-6503 GCF_057543315.1 Acidovorax sp. KPB24-07 | reverse complement strand
ACAGCTCCGAGGCGTAGAGGAACGAGGCCTCGACCTGGCCCGCACCGGTCTCGCAGGTCTGCAGCGTCAGTTCGAACTGGGCTGCTTCCTCGTCGAAATCCAGCCGCTCGACGGCGACACCCGGCCATCCGGCCAACGAGCGATGGTCCCGTCGGAGGTGGTTGAACATGACCTGGAACAGCGGGCTGGTGCTGAGGCTGCGTTCAGGCCGCAGGGCCGCCACCAGATGCTCGAAAGGCAGATCCTGGTGAGCTTGGGCGGCGATGGCGGCATCGCGCGTCTGCTCCAGCAGCGCCGCCCCCTCCGTGCGGCCGTCCAGCCGGGCCCTCAGGACCTGGGTGTTGACGAAAAATCCCACCAGCCCCGCCGTTTCCGCCCGGTTGCGATTGGCCACCGGAACGCCCACCCGGATGTCTGTCTGCCCCGTATGCCGCTGCAGCAGCGCGAAGAACCCACTGAGCAGCGCCATGAACAAGGTGGCACCCCTGGCTTGCGCAGCCCGGCGCAACGCCAGCACGAGTGCCTCAGGCAACACCATATGGTGCTGGGCTGCGCGGTAGCGGCCATCGCTGCGTCGGGGGCGGTCGGTGTGCAGGGAAAGCGCCGGTTGCTCTTCCCCCAGCTGCGCGCGCCACCAGGCCAACTGGCGCTCGCTCTCGCCACCGGCCAGCCATTGCGCCTGCCAGGCGGCATAGTCCGCGTACTGGATGGGCAATGCAGCCCATTCAGGCTCGTGGCCCTGCACGCGCGCGGCGTACTGCAGGGCCAGTTCGTCGAGGATGACCTGCACCGACCAGCCGTCCGAAATGATGTGGTGCATCACCACCAGCAGCTCATATGCCTGCGCATCCGTTTGAAGGAGCAGCACCCGCATCAGCGGTCCCTTCCCAAGATCGAATGGCGCACAGCGCAGTGCCTGCACGGCCGGGCTGCGCTGCGCCTCCAGTGCCTCGGGCGACAGGCCACGCAGGTCCAGGAAGGGCAGTTCGATGGACTCCGGGGCCCACACGCAGGGCTCGGCGTTGCCATCGGCCTTTTCCAGGAACACCGTGCGCAGCGATTCGTGGCGTGCCACCAAGGCCTGCAGGCTAGCGGCGAGGGCTTGGCGATCCAGGGCGCCGCTCAGGCGAAGGCCACCGCTCACGTGATAGGCGGTGCTGGCGGGATCGAGCCGCCAAAGGAACCACATCCGCTGCTGCGCCGCCGACAGGACGGCTTTCCCCGGTTCACTGCGCACACCGATGGCATGCGGGGATGCCAATGCAGCCGCGTCCATCTGGGCGGCACCACGCAGCCGTTGCTGCAGTTGCTCGCGCTGCGCAGGCGTGAGGCCCGCGCGGCGGGCGGAAAGGTCTTGGGTTTCGAGCATGGGAGGTCTTGGCAACAGAGGTCAGGCAGCGGCGGCAGCCGCACTGCGTTCGATCTCATCGATCAGGCGTGCTTCCACGAGCTGGGCCAGGGCGCCCAGCGTGGGCGCCTTGAAGAATGCGGCAGGGTGCAGTTCCACGGCGTAGGCCTTGCGGACCCTGGCGAGGAGCTGGATGGCCAGGAGGGAATCGCCCCCCAGCTCGAACAGGTTGTCGTGCACGCCGACGCTGCTCATGCCCAGCATGTCCTGCCAGACCTCGGCCAGGGCCAACTCCAGGTCTCCATCCGGCGCCACGTAGGGCGTTGGCAGCACTGGACGCGGATGCCGGCTGCGGCCGGCGGCAGGGACGGGCGTTGTCTCCAGCAGTTCCAGCATGCCGTTGTCGATGTCGCCGAGGCGCTGCGCCAGATCGGTGGTGGAGATCACCACCTGGGCGTGTGCCGGGCCGTTGACGATGCGCTCCAGGGCTTGCGCGCCTTCCGGGCCGTCCATGCCCACCCCGGGGGGCAGGACCAGGCCGGCAGCCATACCCAAGTCTCGCCAGGCATCCCAGTTGACCGAGACCACCGGACAGCGTGACGTGCGCTGCTCCAGCGCGGCCACCGCGTCCAGGTAGGCGTTGGCTGCGGCATAGTCGCTCATGCCCAATCCGCCCGCCATGCTGGAGATGGAAGAGCACAGCAGCACGAAATCCAGCGGCTCACCACGCACGGCGCCCAGCAGGGCCTGGGTGCCACGCAGCTTGGGTGCAAACACCTCGCGGGCCTCCGCCGCGCTGCGCTGGCCGATCATGCCGCTGTTGGCATGGCCGGCCGCATGGATGACACCGTTCAGGGCGCCGAATCGCTGGCGCGCCTGCGCCACGGCCGCCTGCATCTGCAAGGGGTCGGACACGTCGGCGGACAGGGTCAGCACGTCGCCACCCAAAGTTTTCAGCTCCATCAGCTGTACCATTTTTTGGCGCAGCGCCGGTGGCTGGGCAGGGTCCGCCGCCAGGGTGTCCCACCGGTCGGGCGCGGGCATCGCAGTCCGCCCCAGCAGGACCAGGCGGGCTTGCCAATGCTCGGCCAGATGCCTTGCCACCGCCAGGCCCACACCGCCCAGTCCCCCGGTGATGAGATAGACCCCTTGCGGGCGAAGGCGAGCGGTGCCGCGTGCGCCCGAGGGCATCTCCGGACGCGGTAGTGGCTCGTACGCGAGGCGCCAGACCTTGCGCCCGCGATAGACCCGCAGGGGGTCTTCCCGGCGGTGCTGCGCATCGGCCGCCAGTTGCCGGATCAGCCAGGCCGTGCCGTCAATGCTGGAGGGAAGAATCACGTCCGTCGCACTGCAATCGATGTGGGGATATTCCTGCCCGATCACCTTGCACAGCGCGACCAGCATGGCTTTTTCAGGGCACAGGGGATCGAGGCCCGAGACATCGGCCATCTGGTTGGCGACCACCCGCAGGGCCAGCGGCTGCTCGCGCCCCAGTGCCGAATCCTGCAGCGCCTGGACGAAGGCGAGCAGGCTGAAATAGCCCCGTTCCAGGGCCGCATCGGTTACAGGAACGGCGGTGTCCAGTGCCCAAAGATGGTGAACTTCCACCACTGGTCCATGTGCCGCCTGCACGCGCGCCAGCAGCTGCGCGAGATCGGCCCGGTGGCCGGGCCGCACGACATGGTGCAGCGGACCGATGGGGTGGCTGGCCGCACCGGCCTGCACCCACACCACGGCGTGCCCTGGTGCGGAGCGCTGCTGCAGCGCCTGCAGCAGGCGTTCACAGAAATCGCTGCGGTCACCGAACACCAGCGTGCATGCGCCAGCGCGGGCTTCGGCCACTACGGCCTCGGCAGGGGGAATGGACTTCCAGTCAGGCACGTAGAACGCCTCGCCAGCCAGAGATGGAGCGATCGCCGAAGGCGAAGGCAGCCCTGCCACCGGAGCATCCACCCAGTAGCGGCGGCGCTGGAACGCATAGCCCGGCAGTGGCAGTCGCCGCCGCTGGCCCATGGGATGGCAGGCTGCCCAGTCGATCGCCACGCCCGCGCTCCAGAGGCTGGCCAGGGCTTGCGCCATCTGCCGTTCGTTGTGCACCTGCTGCTGCGGGTGGGCCTGGCTGGGCCAGATCCCGGCCGCCGTATGCGCCAGCGGGTGCTGGCGTGCCAGGCCGGACAGTGTTTCGCCGGGGCCGACCTCCAGCAGCACACGACCCGGGGTACGGAGAATGACCTCCAGTCCGTCGGCGAAGCGCACGGTGCCACGCAGGTGCCGGGCCCAGTAGGCCGGATCGGTCGCCTGCTCCGCCGTGATCGGCAGGCCGGTGACATTGGATAGAAAGGCGATTTTCGGGGCATGGCGTGGCACGGCGCCCACCGCCTTTTGCAAGGCCAGGGCAATGCCTTCAGTCATCGCGGAATGCGATGCCACCTCGACGTGAAGGCGGCGCGGCATGAGCTGGCGGGCGAGCAGGGCCTGCTCCGCTGCCTCCACGGCCTTCACAGGCCCGGCGAGAACGCACAGCTGGGTGCCATTGACTGCCGCGATGTCGCAGCCCGCCGCCACGAAAGGCGCGAGTTCCGACTCGGGCAACGCGATGGCTGTCATGGCCCCGGCCGGCATCGATTGCATGAGCCGGCCGCGCAGGGCGACGAGGCGCAGCGCATCGTCCAGGGAAAACACGCCGGCCAGGCACGCGGCCACGTATTCGCCCAAACTGTGGCCCAGCAGCAGGGTGGGCTGCACGCCGCGCGACATCCAGAGGCGGGCAAGCGCGTATTCGACGACGAACAGGGCGGGCTGCGTGAACTCGATGCGTGCGAGCTGGGCGTCGGCCCGTGCCTCCTGGCCTGGTGGGGGGTAGAGCAAGGCCAGCAGGTCCAGCCCTTCGGCCTGTCTCAGGGTCTCGCAGCACCGATCAACCGTTTCGCGGAACACGGGCTCGCTGCGGTACAGGGCCAATCCCATGTTGGCATGCTGCGTGCCGCCACCTGGCAGCAGAAAAGCCACCTCGGGCGGCACTTCGGGCGCACGGGCCGGATGCCCCAACGCCCCTTCGGCCGCCCGAAGTTCCCGCGCCGCCGAAGTGGCGCCGTCACTGACGATGGCGGCCCGAAGGGGCAATGTGCGGCGCCCCGTCTGCAGGGTGAAAGCCACGTCGGCCAGGGATGTATCAGCGTGCGCATCGAGGTGCTCGCCCAGGGCCTGCGCGGCCTGCCGCAGCGCTGCGGGGCTTTGCGCCGACAGCGGCAGGACCTGCCACCCCGATGGTGCGCCGGAACGGGCCGGCAGCGCAGGTGCCTCTTCCAGCACGACGTGCACGTTGGTACCGCCGATGCCAAATGAGCTCACGCCAGCGCGGCGGGGCACACCCGCCCGAGGCCAGGGCCGTGCAGTTGCATTGACATAGAAAGGGCTGCTGGAGAAATCGATGGAAGGGTTGGGCTGCTCAAAATGCAGGCTGGGGGGAAGGGTCTGGTGCTTGAGCGCCAGCACCGCACGAATCAAGCCCGCCACGCCTGCGGCGGCGTCCAGGTGGCCGATGTGGCTCTTGGCCGACCCCAGGGCGCAAAAGCCTCTGCGCTCGGTATCGGCACGGAATGCCTGGGTCAGCGCGGCCACCTCGATCGGGTCGCCGAGCACCGTGCCGGTGCCGTGGGCCTCCACATAGCCCACGGTATCGGCCGCCACCCCCGCGATCAGTTGTGCAGCGCGGATCACCTCGGCCTGCCCGTTAACACTGGGTGCGGTGAATCCGACCTTGTCCGAACCGTCGTTGTTCATGGCGGAGCCTTTGATCACCGCGTGCACGGTGTCGCCATCGCGCAGGGCATCCTCCAGCCGCTTGAGCGCCACGATGCCGCAGCCGCTGCCGATCACCGTGCCGGCGGCGCGGGCATCGAAAGCGCGGCAGTGCCCGTCGGGCGAGAGAATCGCGCCGGCCTGGTAGCGGTAGCCGTCTTCCTGCAGCAGGTTGAGCCACACCCCGCCCGCCAGGGCCATGTCGCAGTCATGGCCGAGCAGCGCCTGGCACGCGGTGTGCACGGCCACGAGCGAGGTGGAGCACGCGGTCTGCACCGTCACGGCGGGCCCACGAAGATCGAGCTTGTAGGCCACGCGCGTGCACAGCGAACTGCCCGCATTGGCGCTGAGCAGCCCCAGCAATTCGGCAATGCCGGTGTCCTTGCCAAGGCCGAAGGCAGGCAGCAGGTGCCGGATCAGGTACAGGTGCGGCCCCTCACCGGCATACACGCCCAACTTGCCCGGCCAACGCTGGGCATCGCAACCCGCGTGCTCCAGCGCGGTCCATGCGCACTCCAGGAAGACGCGTTGCTGGGGGTCGAGTTGTTCGGCCTCGCGCGGCGTGTAGCCGAAGAGTCCGGCATCGAACTGGTCGGCGCCCCTGAAAGGCACGCCGGCCTTGACGTAGTCGGGGTCGTCCAACAGCGACTGCGGCACGCCGCGCTGGCGCAGCGCTTCGTCGCTGAAGTGCTCCACCGCTTCGGTTCCCGTCCGGATCTGGTGCCAGAAGGCCTCCACGTCGTCGGCGCCGGGAAAACGTCCGGCCATGCCGACAATGGCGATCTCGATGCCGGTCCATTCCGGCGGGGTGTTGGTATGCGGCATCAGTTCACTCTTTCTGCGGATTGACGGCGCTGAAGCAGTGCCGCACGCTGGCGCAAGGCGCGTTGGTCGGCCTGCTCGGCTCCGGCGGCGGCCTCTGCGCCTTGATGGATTCGTCGGGCCAGGGCCTCGACCGTGGGGTACTGGAAAAGCTGGACCAGGGGCAAACTGATCTGGCAGCGCGACTGGAGCAGCCGGTGCACACGCACCAGCGACAAGGAATGGCCGCCGATGTCGAAGAAATTGAAGGGAGTTGAGATAAACCCAGTCCCCGCACTGCGATAAATCGGGATTTAGGGGGACCAGATGGGATTTACCGAATCGGCCCACTGAAATCAGATTGCAATCACTGCAACGCCCTGTTTCCAGTTGGTGGGGCAGCTTGTAAGTCTAGCGAAAGCAGCACCATCGGTAATCCGGGGGCCGGCAGGGAGCCGGTACGCCTTGCCGCGCATCGTGGAGCGGCGTGACTAAAACAAGCCGGGACCAATGGTCGATAACTCACTCACCTGCCGCCGCGAGGGCTGCAACA
>NZ_BAAJYS010000213.1:0-6521 GCF_057543315.1 Acidovorax sp. KPB24-07 | reverse complement strand
CTGCCGCGCGCTGTCGGCGTTGTGGCGCACCGTGGCGCTCAGCTGCTCCATGGAGCGCCGCCGTCTGCCGCAGCGCGCCGGCCTGGCCCTCGGTGCGCGCCGACAGGTCGCCGTTGCCCTGGGGCGATCTGCGCGGCAGCGGCCGAGACGCTCTCGGCGCCCTCGTGGATGGCGGTCACCACGGTGGCCAGGTGGTCGCGCATGTGGCGCAGCTGCGCCATCAGGCTGGTGTCGTCGCCGGGGGCGAGGGCGATGGCCACGGTGAGGTCGCCCTGGGCCACGCTGCGCGCCAGGGCGGCGGCGGTGGCGGGCTCGGCGCCCAGTTCGCGCAGGATGCTGCGCGCCACGAGGTAGCCGAAGCCGAGCGCGGCCAGCACGCCCGCCGCCACGGCCACCACGATCCCCAGGCGGGTGTCGGCGAAGGCCACCTCGGCGGCTTCGTAGTCGGCCTGCGCCGTGTCCAGTTGCACCTGCGTGAGGGACGACAGCACCGTCTGCAGCGGGTCGAGCGCCGGGTACATCTCGCGGGCGGCGAAGGCGGTCAGCCCCGGGATGTCGCCGGCGTCCAGCAGGCCCTCGAGCCGCGCCACCGCCGCATCGGCGGCCAGTTGCAGCGGGCGAAATTGCGCGACCAGCCGGCGCTCCTCGCCGATCAGCGGGGCGGACAGGTAGGCCGACCACTGGGCGTCGATGTCCTTGCGTGCGCTGGCGATCGAGTCGAGGCCCTGGCGGGGCGTCATGGCGCCGTCGCGCACCTTGTGCGCCGTGTCCACGACGTTCACGGCATAGGCGTCCGCCACGATCTTGATCTGCTTGAGCGGCACGACACGGTCGTGATAGACCGACACGAGTGCGGCATTGGAGCCCGCCATGCCCAGCAGGCCGGCGGCGCCGACGCCGGCGGCGAGCAGGCACAGGAGGGCCAGGAGCAGGGCCAGGCGGGTGGCGACTTTCAAAGGACCGAAGTGCAGCATGTGGTGTTTTCTCCCTGAAATTGTTGGAATGCTTGGTGTTTGGATGTGCGTCTCCTGCCAGGGGGCTGGAGATGGGGTGGATGGTAGGAATCTGTGAGCGGATGTTTCTCAACAATGCTCAAATGTTGCTTTGCATCCTCCCGGCCTGGCCGCGCGCCACCGGGCCCGCGCCATGGCTTTCGCCGGGGCGGCGCACGGGCATCGCACAATCGCGGGCATGAAAACCCTACGCCTTCGACCCGGCAAAGAGCGCTCCCTGCTGCGCCGCCACCCCTGGATCTTCGAATCGGCCATCGCCAAGGGCGGCGGCGACAGCGGCGAGACCGTGCGCGTGGAGTCGCACGAGGGGCAGTTCCTCGCCTGGGCCGCGTTCAGCCCGACCTCGCGCATCCGCGCACGCGTGTGGAGCTTCGACGAAGCCCAGCGCATCGACGCTTCTTTTTTCATAGCAGCATGCCGGCGTTCCATATGCGCCAGAGGCCGATTCGGCATTGAAAGCGATGGGGTGCGCCTGGTGCATGGCGAGTCCGACGGGCTGCCCGGCCTGATCGTGGACCGCTATGGCGACACCCTGGTGGCGCAGTTCACCAGCGCCGGCACCGAGCGCTGGAAGGCCGTGATCGCCGACGCGCTGCTGCAGGAAACCGGGCTGGCGCGCCTCTACGAACGCTCCGATGCCAGCGTGCGCGGGCTGGAAGGGCTGGAGCCCGCCACCGGCTGGCTGCGCGGCGAGGGCGAGACGGGCCTGTCGATCCGCGAGCACGGCTGGCGCCTGACGCTGGACATCGCCGAAGGCCACAAGACCGGCTTCTATCTGGACCAGCGCGACAGCCGCAAGCGCTTCGCCGACGCCACGCAGCGCCTGGGCTTTCAGCGCGTGCTCAACTGCTACTGCTACACGGGCGGGTTCACCGTCGCGGCGCTCTCGGGCGGGGCGGGGCACGTGACCTCGATCGATTCGTCCGGCCCGGCGCTGGAGCGCGCCCGGGCGCACGTCGCCCTGAACGGCTTCGAGGCCGGGCGTGCGGATTTCCTCGATGCCGACGTGAACGCCTCGCTGCGGCAGTTCCTCAAGGAAGGGCGCACCTTCGACGCCATCGTGCTGGACCCGCCGAAGTTCGCGCCCACCGCCGCGCACGCCGACCGGGCCGCGCGCGCCTACAAAGACATCAACCGCCTGGCGCTGCAGCTGCTGGAGCCGGGCGGCATGCTGTACACCTTCTCGTGCTCGGGCGGCATCAGCGCCGATCTGTTCCACAAGATCGTCGCCTCGGCCGGGGCCGACGCGGGGGTGGACGGCTTCATCCTGGAGCGCCTGGGCGGCGCGCCAGACCACCCCATGACGCTGGAGTTTCCCGAGGGTGAGTACCTCAAGGGCCTGGCGGTGATGCGCAAATAGCCGGCCGCGCTCAGCCGCCCGCGCCGAACACCTCGACGCGCCCGCGGCCGTTGTGCTTGGCCCGGTAGCAGGCCACGTCGGCATCGTGCAGCACCACGTCGGGGCTGTCGCTGTGGCTGGAGAAGACGCGCACCCCCACGCTGGCGCCCACGCGGAAGCGGGCGCCTTCGGCGGCGAAGTCCTGCTGGTGGATGGCCTGGACGATCTTCGTCCCCACGGCCTGCGCCTGCTGCGTCTCGCAGGCCTGCAGCACCACGACGAACTCGTCGCCGCCGATGCGCACCAGCGTGTCGGCCATGCGCACCGACTGGCGCAGCAGCACCGCCACCTGGCACAGCACCTGGTCGCCCGCGCCGTGGCCCGCCGCATCGTTCACGGCCTTGAAGCCGTCCAGGTCGATGTACAGCAGGGCATGCGGCCCGGGCTGGCCGGACAGCGTCTGCACGATCGAGTGCAGCCCGCGCCGGTTCTGCAGGCCCGTGAGTGCATCGTGCAGGCTTTCCTCGCGCAACTGGTCCGTCAGCGCGCGCAGTTCGTCCTGGCGCCGCTTGTCGGTGCTGATGTCGGTGTGGAAGGCGCAGGTCTGCCCGTCGGCCATGCGGTTCATGGCCACCCGCACCCAGCGGCCGCCGGGCAGCGGCACCTCGAACGGCACCCCGGCGAAGTTCAGGCTGTCGTGCAGGGCGGCGACGATGTCTTCGGCGCGCGCCGCGTATTCGTCCGGGGCGCAGGCCGATGCCCAATGCTGGCGCACCACCTCGGCGTAGCTGCGCCCGAGCGCCGCCACCTTCGAGGGCAGGCCATACATGGCAAGGAAGTGGTCGCTCGCAAACACGATGCGCCCGTCGCCGCTTTGCACCGAGGCGCCGTCGCCCGCGTGTTCGAGCATCTGCAGCGCATCGCCGGCCGGCCGGTCGGCGGGAGGCGGTGCGGGCGCCTGGGTGGGCATGCGAAGGTTGGCCTCGGCCAGTTCCAGCCAGATGCGCACGCGGTGCCCGTCGCCCATGGAGGACGCCGCCACCCGCAGCCAGCGGCCCCGGTGCTGGAAGACGTAGGGGCGTGTCTGCTGCACGTGCCGCGCGATGCCGTCGGCGACATGGCGCTCCAGGTAGCGCAGGTCGTCCGGGGCCAGGCGCTGGCGGTAGAAGCGGCGCAGGTTGTCCGCGTACGGCTCGCCGGCGTGGACGTGGCCGTCGTGCTCTGGAAAGAAGCGCAGGAAGCTCTGGTTCCACAGCACGGTGCGGTGCTGGTCGTCGAAGGCGCACAGGGCGATGCCCAGGGAATCGAGCAGCGTGGCGGTCAGGCGGTAGTCCATGGCCAAAACGTATCAAAAAGCTTCTTCGATAGTCACTGTATAGCAGGCCGATGACGGTGTTGCGCTCGATGGGGGTGCTTGACAGCGCCGCTACACTGGATGATGGTCCTGCAGCCGCCTTCGCGGCCGCGCTGCAGAGGCCGCGCGCCGTGCTTTTTCTTTCTTTCCGCTTTGCGGCACCCGCTGTTTCACCCAAGGCTTTTCTCCATGTCCCTCATTCCCGCCACCATCCTGACCGGCTTCCTGGGCTCGGGCAAGACCACGCTGCTCAAGCGCCTGCTGTCCGAGGCCCACGGCCAGAAGATCGCCGTGATCGAAAACGAATTCGGCGAAGAGAACATCGACAACGACATCCTGGTCACCGAGTCCAAGGAGCAGATCGTGCAGATGAGCAACGGCTGCATCTGCTGCACCATCCGCGAGGACCTGCGCGAGACGCTGCAGCTGCTGGCCGCCAAGAAGCGCAAGGGCCTGCTCGACTTCGACCGCATCGTGATCGAGACCACGGGCCTGGCCGACCCCGGCCCCGTGGCGCAGACCTTCTTCATGGACGAAGAGATCGCCGAGACCTACCTCATCGACTCCATCATCACCCTGGTGGACGCCAAGCACGCGCCCCAGCAGCTCAACGACCGCCAGGAAGCGCGCCGCCAGGTGGGCTTCGCCGACCAGATCTTCCTGTCCAAGACCGACCTCGTGGGCAAGGAAGAGGCCGACGCCCTGATCCACCGCCTCAAGCACATGAACCCGCGCGCGCCGATCAAGGCGGTGCATTTCGGCGAGGTGCCGCTGGCCGAGGTGCTGGACCTGCGCGGCTTCAACCTGAACGCCAAGCTCGACATCGACCCGGATTTCCTCAAGGAAGACGACCACGACCACGGGCACGACCATGGGCATGACCACCACGATCACGACCACGCGCATGGCGAGCATTGCGACCACCCCTCGCATCAGCACGGCCAGGGACATGGCCACCACCATCACCACGACGATGACGTCAAGAGCTTCGTCTACCGCGCCGAGCGCCCGTTCGACCCCGCCAAGCTGGAGGACTTCCTGGGCGCCATCGTCAACATCTACGGCCCGCGCATGCTGCGCTACAAGGGCGTGCTGCACATGAAGGGCACCGAGCGCAAGGTGATCTTCCAGGGCGTGCACCAGTTGATGGGCAGCGATCTGGGCCCGCAGTGGGCTGAGGGCGAGCAGCGCCTGAGCAAGATGGTCTTCATCGGCATCGACCTGCCCAAGGACATCTTTCTCCAAGGCCTGGGACAGTGCCTGGCCGAGTAGGACAGGACCCCGTTTGGGGCTTGCCGAACCGGCTTGTGTGATATCTGCCACTTTCCAGTTCGCGCCGGGCCTGGATCGATACAATCGCGCCCCGGTAAAACGCCGGAAGGCCTGCTACTGCCCCTGGAGCCGCGTCGCGTGCTCAGGGCCCGCCCCTACTGCGAGGAGACAGGAAGTGAAAGCCGAACCCAGCAAACCCGAGGCGGATGCCAAGGCACCCTCCAGCGGCACCGTCCGCGCGGCCGCCAAGGCGCCCGCCAAGTCCAAAGCCGCCGTGCCGGTGCCTGCCTCCGCAGGGCCTTCGAGCGAACCCGCGCGCAGTCCCCGGCCTTCTTCCCGTTTGGCCCAATTGACCGTACCATCCATGGCACCCGCGGTGGCCTCCACCGCCGCCAAAGCCAGCTATACACACACCATGCCTACGACCCTGCAACCGCAAAATTCCGTCGCGGCCGCCAAGAAAGATCCCAAGCTGGCCGGCAACTGGAAAACCAAGTCCGCCGAAGAGCTGAGCGACGCCGAAGTGCTCGCCATGCCCGACAGCGAGTACATGAACGAAAAGCAACTGGCGTTCTTCCGCCACAAGCTGGTGCAGCTCAAGCAGGACATGCACAACAACGCCGGTGAAACCACCGAGCACCTGCGCGAAGACACCGTGGTCGTGCCCGATCCCGCCGACCGCGCCACCATCGAAGAAGAGCACGCCCTCGAACTGCGCACGCGCGACCGCGAGCGCAAGCTGCTCAAGAAGATCGAGCAATCCATCGGCCGCATCGATGCGGGCGACTACGGCTACTGCGACGAGACGGGCGAGCCCATCGGCGTCGGCCGGCTGCTCGCGCGCCCCACGGCCACGCTGTCGCTGGAAGCGCAGCAGCGCCGCGAACTCAAGCAAAAGATGTTCGGGGACTGACCGGCCGATCCTGTCTCCCCTTTTTTGCGCGGCGAGCGACCTGAACCACCATCCATGAGCAAGGAAGAGTCTTCCCCCGGCCTGTTGTCCAAGATGGTTCGGTTCGTCCGCAACCCCACGGTCAACTGGACCGATCTCGACTCCATCGACGCCGACCGCGAAAGCCAGTACAGCAAGCAGATGCTCAAGGAGATGATCGAGCGCAAGCGCCGCAACGATTTCGTGCGGCGCCGGGAGTTCGATCAGTTGCGCAAGCTGCGCAAGCGCGAGGCCCTGCAGGGCCAGCGCACCGAAGACCCGACCGCGCGGCCTTCGTTCTTCCAGAGCAGCATGGCATCACCCGATGACCGGGCCGTCACGCTCAAGAAGATCGACGAGATCGAAGCGCAGATGTCCCAGCAGTGGTGGAAGAGCAAGAACACCCCCACGCCCAGCGAACTGGGCGACACCGCCCTCACCGATTCCACCATTGCCGCGGCCCACGACCGGGCCTTCGCGCCCACGGCGCCCGCCAGCCTGCCTGGCGTGCTGTCGGCCCCGACCGCCGTGCAGCCGCTGTTTTCGGGTGAGAGCCTGCTGCCCTCCGGCGCCCCCGAGGGGGCCGGCGCGGCGCCATCGCCTTCGCAGGCG
>NZ_BAAJYS010000212.1:0-6535 GCF_057543315.1 Acidovorax sp. KPB24-07 | reverse complement strand
GCCGTTGCACCATTCGATGTAGCTGGCGGCATAGGCCACCTCGCCCTTGCCCTCGGCCAGGGGCTTGCCCTGCTCCAGCGAGATGAGCGCGCCCAGGTCGTCCTGGTGGGCCAGCACCAGATCGTTCCAGCGCTTGATGATGGCCGCGCGCTGCTTGGCCGGCACCTGGCGCCAGGAAGGAAAAGCGGCATGGGCGGCCTCCAGCGCGGCCCGGGGCCTCGGGGGGCGCCGGAGTCGGGCACTTCGGTGATCACGGTGCCGGTGGCCGGGTCGGTCACGGGCAGCAGCGCGCCGGGGCCGGGGTGCCACTGGCCTGCGATGAAGTTGGCGCTGCGGATCAGGTCGGGGCGGTGGAGGGTCAGGGACAGGGTCAGGGGCATGGCAGGGAAGGAAAGGGGTTTGAATGAAATCGGGCTCCAGTGCAAATGACACTAGGGCATCGTGCTACAAATTCAATAGCAAAAGGAATGGCAGGGCCGATGGGCTAGCGCCTGGCGATGCACGCGGCGATGGCCTCGCCCACCTGCGTGGTGTTGGCCGTGCCCCCTAAGTCGGGCGTCTTCGGTCCGGTCTTGATGACCTCCTCGATCGCCGCCACGATGGCATCGTGCGCCTGCCGTCCCGCGCCCTGGCCTTGCGTCAAGAAGTCCAGCATCAGCGCGCCCGACCAGATCATGGCGATGGGGTTGGCGATGTTTTGGCCGTAGATGTCCGGCGCCGAGCCGTGCACGGGCTCGAACAGGCTGGGGAAGGTGCGCTCGGGGTTCAGGTTGGCCGAAGGCGCCAGGCCGATGGTGCCGGTGGTGGCCGGCCCCAGGTCGGAGAGGATGTCGCCGAACAGGTTGGTGGCGGCCACCACGTCGAAGCGCCCGGGCTGCAGCACGAAGCGCGCGGTGAGGATGTCGATGTGCTGCTTGTCCAGCGTGACCTCGGGGTAGGCCTTGGCAACGTCGTCGGCGCGAGCGTCCCACCAGGGCATGCTGATGGCGATGCCGTTGCTCTTGGTGGCAAGGGTCACGTGCTTTTTGGCGCGGCTCTGGGCCAGGTCGAAGGCGAACTTCAAGAGGCGGTTGGCGCCGTGGCGCGAGTAGACCGATTCCTGGATGACGATCTCGCGGTCGGTGCCCTCGTACATGATGCCGCCCAGCGACGTGTATTCGCCCTCGGTGTTCTCGCGCACGACGAAGTAGTCGATGTCGCCGGGCTTCCTGCCGGCCAGGGGGCACGGCACGCCTTCGAAGAGGCGCACGGGGCGCAGGTTGATGTACTGGTCGAACTCGCGGCGGAACTTGAGCAGCGAGCCCCACAGGGACACGTGGTCGGGTACGGTGGCGGGCCAGCCGACGGCGCCGAAGAAGATGGCGTCCACGCCGGCGAGCTGGGCCTTCCAGTCGTCGGGCATCATTTTTCCGTGGGCGGCGTAGTAGTCGCAGCTGGCCCAGTCGATGGTGCGGCATTCCAGCTCGAAGCCGAAGCGCTCGGCCGCGGTCTGGATGGCCCGCAGGCCTTCGGGCATGACTTCCTTGCCGATGCCGTCGCCGGGAATCACGGCGATGCGGAAGATGGGGTGCATGGGGTGTCTCCGGTAGGGATCGCCTGTGTTTCAGGCCGCGGCGGCCAGCACGGCCGGTGCGCCGGCCCTCTCCTCCAGCCAGCCCTGGCGCAGCTAGGGCACCGAGCGCGCCAGCAGTTCGTAATACGGGTGGTGCGGCCCGCGGTCGTAGTCGGCGCGCGCCACCTGCGCGAGTTTGCGGCCGTGCTGCATGACGACGATCTCGTCGCACACGGAGCGCACGGTGTGCAGGTCGTGGCTGATGAAGAGGTACGACACGCCCAGTTCGCGCCGCAGCTCGGCCATCAGGTCGAGCACGGCGGCACCCACCACGGTGTCGAGCGCGGAGGTCACTTCGTCGCACAGGATCAGGTCGGGGTCGGCCGCGAGCGCGCGGGCCAGGTTGACCCGCTGCTTCTGCCCGCCCGACAGGCCGCCGGGCAGGCGACCCGCCACGCTGTGCGGCAGCTTGACCAGGTCGAGCAGCTCGCGGATGCGCCGCTGCAGCGCCTCGCCCTTCAAGCCTTTGTAGAACTGCAGCGGCCGGGCCAGGATGCGCTCGACGGTGTGCGAGGGGTTGAGGGCGGTGTCGGCCATCTGGAACACGATCTGGATGCGGCGCAGCTCTTCCTTGGTGCGGGCGCCCAGCGTGGTCTTGAGCTCCGAGTTGCCGAACAGCATGGTGCCGTGCCAGGGCTGGATGAGCCCGGCGATGGCGCGCGCCAGCGTGGTCTTGCCCGAGCCCGATTCGCCGATGACGCCGATGGCCTGGCCGCGGTAGAGCTTGATGTTGATGTCTTCCAGGATGAGCGAGGCGGGGCGGCCGGTGGCATCCACCGGGCCGTAGCCGGCGGACAGGTCGCGCACATCCAGCAGCAGCTCGCCCTCGCCCCGGCAGTGCTCGGCCACGCGCGGCGTGGGGCGCGCGGCGGCCAGCAGGCACCGGGTGTACTGGTGGGCCGGGGCGGCGAGGATGTGCGCGGTGGTGTCCACCTCCTGCATCTGGCCGTTGCGCAGCACGAGGATGTGGTCGGCCATTTGCGCCACCACGGCGAGGTCGTGGCTCACGTAGACGGCGGTGGCGCGGCGTTCGCGCACCACGCGCCGAAAGGCGAGCAGCACTTCGATCTGCGTGGTCACGTCCAGCGCGGTGGTGGGCTCGTCGAGGATGACGAGGTCGGGGTCGGTGATGAGCGCCATGGCCGCCATCAGCCGCTGCAGTTGCCCACCCGAGACCTGGTGCGGGTAGCGGTCGCCGATGGTGTCCGGATCGGGCAGCGCGAGTTCACGGAACAGCTGCACCGCCTTGGCCTCGGCCTCGGCGCGCTTCAGGGTGCCGTGGATGCGGGTGGGCTCGACCACCTGGTCCATGATGGTGCGCGACGGGTTGAACGACGCGGCGGCGCTCTGCGCGATGTAGGCCACGGTGCGCCCGCGCAGCGCGCGCTGGGCGGCGGGCGCCAGGTGCAGCACGTCGACGTCGCCGATGCGCACGCTGCCGCCGGAGATGGTGCAGCCGTGCCGTGCGTAGCCCATCAGCGCGAGCGCCGTGGTGGTCTTGCCGGAGCCGGATTCGCCGATGAGCGCCAGCACCTCGCCGGGCGCGATGGTGAAGCTCAGCGCATCGACCAGCGTCTGTTCGCCCGCGGTGATGCTCAGGTCTTGGACGACAACGGATGCCCCCATGTTCAACGCCCTCCGCGTTCGCGGGCCGCACGGCCCGGCAGGTTGTCGATGACGAGATTGACCGCGATGGTCAGGCTGGCGATGGCCAGCGCCGGCGCGATGACCGAGGCGCCGGCGTCGGGCAGCGCGCCGATGTTCTCGCGCACCAGCGATCCCCAGTCGGCCGCGGGCGGCTGGATGCCCAGGCCCAGGAAGCTCAGGCCGGCGAGCAGCAGCACCACGTAGACGAAGCGCAGCCCCAGGTCGGCCAGCATGGGGCCGACGATGTTGGGCAGGATCTCGCGCAGCATGATGTAGAGCGTGCCCTCGCCCCGGGTGCGCGCCACGGTGACGTAGTCGAGCGCATTGATGTTGACGGCCAGCGACCGCGCGATGCGGTAGGCCCCCGGGATGTAGATGACCGCCGCCGTGGCCACCAGCATGGCGACGGACGAGCCGAAGCCGGCCACCAGGATCAGCGCGAACATCTTGCTGGGAATGGCGGTGAGGGTGTCCAGCACGCGGCTCAGAATGGTGTCCACCTTGCCGCCCATGGCGGCGGCGAACAGCGCCAGGGCCGTGCCCGTGCCGCTGGCCAGCAGGGTGGCCAGCAGGGCCACGCCCACGGTGTAGCGCGCGCCGTCGATCACGCGCGCCAGCATGTCGCGGCCCAGGTAGTCGGTGCCCAGCCAGTGTTGGGCGCTGATGGGCGCGAACACGTCGGAGCCGCCGCCCGCCTGCAGCGGGCCCGGCAGCAGCATGGGACCGGCCAGGGCGGCCAGCATCCAGCACAGCAGCACCGCCAGGCCGATCAGGCCGGAGATGCCGAAGCCCGAGAGCCAGCGGCGCACCGCGTGGCGCGGCGTGGCGGGCGGGCCGGAAGGGTGGGTCAGGGAATCCATGGGTCGGCCCTTCGGTGTGGTCAGCGGTGGCGCAGGCGCGGGTTGGCGAGGATGCCGCACACGTCGGCCGCCGTCACCAGGATCAGGTAGCCCGCGCAGAAGATCATGGCGCAGGTCTGCACCAGCGGCATGTCGCGCTGGGTCACGCCATCGACCATGAGCTTGGCGATGCCGGGGTAGTTGAAGATGGTCTCGATGATGATGACGCCGCCCAGCAGGTACGACAGCGACAGCGCCACCGCATTGGCGATCGGCCCGATGGCATTGGGCAGCGCGTGGGCCATGACCATGCGCAGGGGCGAGGCGCCCTTCAGGCGCACCATCTCGATGTAGGGCGCCTCCAGCTGGTCGATGACGGCGGCGCGGCTCATGCGCATCATCTGCGCGACGATCACGCAGCACAGGCTGAGCACGGGCATGGCGAAGGCCCGCAGCATCTGCCCCACCGATTCGATGTCGCTCACGTAGGACAGCGCGGGCAGCCATTTGAGCTTGACGGCGAACACCAGCACCGCCAGCGTGGCCACCAGGAACTCGGGCACGGACACCACGGCCACCGCCGCCGACGAGGCCAGGCGGTCGAACCACGAGCCGCGCCACACGGCCGAGGCGATGCCCAGGGTGAGCGCGATGGGCACCGAGAACAGCGCGGTCACGGCCGCCAGCAGCAGCGAATTGGGCAGGCGGCTGGCCACCAGTTCGCCCACCGGCATCTGCGTGGTGACCGACTGGCCCAGGTCGCCGCGCACGATGCCGCCCAGCCAGCGCAGATAGCGCAGCGGGGCCGGCACGTCCAGCCCCATCTGGGCGCGCAGCGCGGCGAGGGCCTCGACCGTGGCGTCCTGGCCCAGCTGCTCCTGCGCGGCGTCGCCCGGCAGCACGGCGGTGATCGAGAAAACGATCACCGAGACCGCCAGCAGGGACAGCAGCGCCAGCAGGATCCGCTGGACCAGGAGCTTGAGAATCACACGGTTCATGGCGCGGCGGCTTCCAGTGCTCGGTGCGTGCGGGGCGTCAGGCTTCGAGCCAGACGTGCTCGGCGAAAGAGTAGCCCATCAGGCCGCCCAGCGGAATCGGGGACAAGCCCTTGAGCTTGGTGGAATGCCCGTCGATGCTGGCCAGGAACAGCGGAATGCCGATGCCCGCCTCCTGGTGGATCATGGTCTGCATGTCGGCGTACATCTGGCGGCGTTTGGCCAGATCGGTCTCGGCGCGCGAGGCCAGCAGCAGCTGGTCGAACTGCGGGCTCTTCCAGCGCGATTCGTTCCAGGCCGCATCGGACTTGAAGAACTGCGTCAGGATGGTGTCGGCACTGGGGCGCGGGTTCACGTTGCCAAAGCCCACCGGGCTGTTGAGCCAGTGGTTGGACCAGTAGCCGTCGGCCGGCATGCGCTTGATGTCCAGGTCCAGGCCGATGCGCTGGCCCGACTGCTGCAGCAGCAGCGCGGTCTCGGTCGAGTACATGGCGGCCGGCGAGGTGACCACCGGCACCTTGCCCGTCACGCCCGACTTCTGCAGGTGGAACTTGGCCTTGTCCAGATCGAACGTGCGCTGCGGCAGGTCCTTGAAGTAGAACCGGTTGGTCGGGTCGATGGGCTGGTCGTTGGCGATGACGGCGTAGTCGAGCGCGATGCTCTTTTTCATCTGCTCGCGGTCGAACAGGTACTTCATCGCCAGGATGAAGTCGGGGTTGGCGCCCGGGCCCATGTCCTTGCGCAGGATGAGGTCGGAGTACTGGCCCGACTGCGTGGTGAAGATGGCGTAGCCGGGCGTGCCCTTGACCCGTGCCACGGCGCGCGGATTGACCGAGGCCACCAGGTCCATGCCGCCCGACAGCAGCGCGTTCACGCGGGCGCTCTCGTCGCCGATGCCCACGAACTCGATCTCGTCCAGGTAGGGCTTGCCGGGCTTCCAGTAGGCGTCGTTGCGCACCATCAGCGACCGCACGCCGGGCTTGAACTCCTTGAGCTTGTAGGGGCCGGTGCCGATGCCGGCGTTGAAGTCGGTGGTGCCTTCCTTGACGATGTGGAAGTGGAAGGTGCCCAGGATGACCGGCAGGTCGGCGTTGGGCGCGCTCAGCTCGATGGTCACCTCGTTCGGGCCCGAGGCCTTGACGGTCTCGATCTGGTCGGCCAGCACCTTGGCCTTGGAGGCCGTGGCCGGGTCCTTGTGGCGCAGGATGGAGAACACCACGTCGGCCGGCGACAGGGCCTTGCCGTCATGGAAGGTGACGCCCTTGCGCAGGGTGAACACCCAGGTCTTGGCGTCCTGCGTGGCGGACGATTCGGCCAGCGCGGGCTGCGGCGTGAGCGAGCCGTCCAGCACGAACAGGCCGTTGTAGAGCATGGTGCCGCGCGAATAGTCGGTCTGGTTGGACTGCTTGGCCGGGTCCAGCGTGTCGGTGGCCGCGGCCGTG
>NZ_BAAJYS010000211.1:0-6543 GCF_057543315.1 Acidovorax sp. KPB24-07 | reverse complement strand
CCGGGGTGACGCCCGCCAGCACCGCGCGCATGCCGCGCACGCTCGCCTCGGGCGTGAGCGCCGCGCCCTCGCCCCCCATGTCGGTTTGCACCCAGCCCGGGTCGAGCGTGATGAGCGTGGCCTCCGGATAGTCGTGCTGCGCCGCGGCCACCGCCATGTTGAGCGCGGCCTTGCTCGTGCGGTACAGCCACGAATCGCTGCCCGGCACGCTGCCGATCAGCGACATGGCGGACGACAGGAACGCCAGGGTGCCGCCCGCCATCGCCACATGGGGCGCAACCTGCGGCAGCGCCTGCATGGCGCCGAGCACGTTGGTGCGCATGACGGCGTCGAAATCCTCGCGCGTGGGCGGGGTGAGCGCCGAGGGCCGGCGGATCACGCCCGCCACGTAGAGCGCCACGTCGAGCTTTTCGCCGTCCAGAAGCCAAGCCAGGCCGCTGACGCTGGCCGGGTCGGCCACATCCACGCGCATCGGCTCGGCCCCCAGGGACTGCACGCGCTCGAGGCCGGCGTCGTCGCGCACGGTGGCGATCACGCGCCAGCCGGCCTCGCGGTACTGCCGCACGAATTCGAGCCCGATGCCGCGCGATGCGCCGATGACGAGAACGGTCTGGGTCACTGCCTGAATCCTTGTATCCAATCGGCTTCCACCGCAATCAATTCTGGGGCGTATTGCTATATATTTAATAGCAATGCCCCACGGGCCTCGATCAGATCAGCTCCAGCGCGACGGCCGTGCCTTCGCCCCCGCCGATGCACAGCGTGGCCAGGCCGCGCTTCTTGCCGCGCGCCTTCAGCGCATGGATCAGCGTGACCATGATGCGGGCGCCGCTGGCACCGATGGGGTGGCCCAGGGCGCAGGCGCCACCGTTCACGTTCACGATGTCGTGCGACACGTTCAGCTCCTTCATGAGCGCCATGGGCACGACGGCAAAGGCCTCATTCACTTCCCACAGGTCCACGTCCAGCACGCTCCAGCCGGCCTTGTTCAAGGCTTTCTGGGTGGCGCCGACCGGCGCGGTGGTGAACCATTCCGGAGCCTGGGCGTGCATGGCATGGGCCACGATGCGGGCGATGGGCTGGCGGCCGAGCTTGAGGGCGGTGGACTCGCGCATCATCACGAGCGCGGCCGCGCCGTCGTTGATGCTGGAGCTGGAGGCGGCGGTGATGGTGCCGTCCTTCTTGAACGCGGGCTTGAGCTGGGGAATCTTGTCCAGCTTGACCTTGCCCGGGCCTTCGTCCACCGACACCACGGTCTCGCCCGCGCGGGTCTTGACCGTGACCGGTGCGATCTCGTCGGCGAACGCGCCGGAGTCGCTGGCCGCCTTGGCGCGCTGCACGCTGGCCACGGCGAAGGCATCCTGCTGCTCGCGCGTGAACTGGTACTTGGCGGCGCAATCCTCACCGAAGGTGCCCATCGAGCGGCCGGGCTCATAGGCGTCCTCCAGGCCGTCGAGCATCATGTGGTCGAAGATGCGGTCATGGCCCAGGCGGTAGCCGCCGCGGCCCTTTTGCAGCAGGTACGGCGCGTTGGTCATGCTCTCCATGCCGCCGGCGACGATCACATCGTGCGTGCCGGCCAGCAGCAGGTCGTGCGCGAACATCGCGGCCTTCATGCCCGAGCCGCACATCTTGCTCAGCGTCACGGCGCCGGCGCTCTGCGGCAGCCCGCCCTTGAAGCCTGCCTGGCGCGCGGGCGCCTGGCCCTGGCCGGCCATCAGGCAATTGCCGAACAGCACCTCTTCGACCGACTCCGGCGCGATGCCAGCGCGCTCGACGGCGGCGCGAATGGCCACGCCGCCCAGGTCGTGCGCCGCCAGGCTGGAGAAATCGCCCTGGAAGGCGCCCATGGGGGTGCGCGCGGCACCGACGATGACGATGGAATCACTGCTCATGCTGTTGCTCCTGCAAAAAGAGGGGGAAGGGGTTAAAAAAGCCGAAGGGATGGGCCAGGGTGCGGCCACGGCGGCGCTCAGGAAGGCGGTGCAGTCCCGGACGAGAATCGCCGTTCGTTGTCATAGGGAAAGACGTCGTACACATGGCCCGCCTGGATGCGCTCCTTGTGCGACTGCCAGAAGTCCGCATCCAGCAGATCGGCGTGGTAGCGCATGAACACATCGCGCACCGCGTCGTTGCCGAGCAAAAAGGGGGCGAAGGTTTCCGGGAATACGTCGCGCGGACCCACGGCATACCAGACCTCGCAGCTCATCTCGTCCTCTTCGTTGCGCGCCGCGGGCACGCGGCGGAACTGGCAATCGGTGAGGTATTCGATCTCATCGTAGTCGTAGAACACCACCTTGCCGTTGCGCGTGACGCCGAAGTTCTTCCACAGCATGTCGCCGGGAAAGATGTTGGCGGCCACCAGATCCTTGATCGCATTGCCGTATTCGACCACGCTGCGCTCCATCTGCTGGCGCGCGCGCGGATCGTGCAGGCCGGCCTCGAAGGCCTCCTGCAGGTAGATGTTGAGCGGAATCATCCGCCGCTCGATGTACAGGTGCTTGATGATGACTTCGATCTGGCCGTCGCCGTCGCGGTCGCTGATCTCCAGCTGGCTCGGGGCGAATTTCTCGATCTCGGCGATCAGCCCGTCTTCGAATCGCTCGCGCGGAAAGGCCACCTCGCTGTATTCGAGCGTATCGGCCATGCGGCCCACGCGGTCGTGCTGCTTGACCAGCAGGTACTTGGATTGGATCTGCTCGCGCGTCGTGTCCTTCGGCGGCGGGTAGTAGTCCTTGATGAGCTTGAACACGAATGGGAAGCTGGGCAGATCGAACACCAGCATCACCATCCCCTTGATGCCCGGCGCGATGCGAAAGCGGTCGCTGGAATAACGCAGGTGGTGCAGGAAGTCGCGGTAGAAAAGCGTCTTGCCTTGCTTGGCAAGGCCCAACGCGTTGTACAGCTCGGCCCGGGGCTTGCGCGGCATCAGGCTGCGCAGGAACTGCACGTAGGCGCTGGGGATTTCCATGTCCACCATGAAATACGCCCGCGCGAAGCTGAACAGCATCTGCAGGTCGTCCTCGCCGAACAGGGCCGCATCGATCACCAGGCGGCCCGCGCTGCCGTGCAGGATCGGCAAGGCAAACGCCAGTTCGTTGAAGCCGTTGATCACCTTGCCCACCAAGTAGGCGCCCTTGTTTCGATAGAACAGGCCCGACAGCACCTGCACCTGGAAATTGGCGCGCAGCTTGGTGTGTGGCCCCAGGCGCTGCTGGAGGGCTGCCAGCACATGGCGGGTATCGCGGTCCAGGTCTTCGAACTCGCGCTGCAGCTGGAAGTTGTCCACGATGCGGACCAACGTCTCGTGCAATGTGTCCGGCGACGGGTAATAGGCGCGGTACGTCGGCCGGGCGGCCGGCTCCTCGTTTTCGATGTACTCCGTGCTCACGGCCGGCCGCACGAAGATGAAGTCGTTGTGGAAATGCGTGCGGTGCAGGATCTTCGTCGTGACCGAGTTGAAGAACGTCTCGGCCAGCTCGGGCTGGTGGTGGTCCACGAGCAGGCCGATGTAGTGCAGCTTGACTTGGTGCCACACGTCCATGGGCTGCTCGCCCGCGTTGAACTCCTTGTCCAGCCGTCGCACGCATTCCTTCACGCGCAGATCGTAGAACTCGATCCGCTCGCGCTGGGCCCGTTGCTGCCCGAGCCAGTCGGCCGTCTCGAAACGGTGCTTGGCGCGCGCGGACTCCGTGCGGAACAGCTGATAGTGGCGGTTGAAGCCATCCATCATTGCCTTGGCGATCGCGTAGGCGTGGGGGGAATCCAGTCGCTGGGGAAACATGGGCCGCGTCCTGCGAAGGAGAGCGAGCTTACTCGCGGCGGGTGGCCGCAATGCCGGCAACGGCCGCCTGATAAAGCGCGTCGAGGCCTTCGGTGCCGGAGACCTCCAGGTTCAGGTTCTTGATCAACCCATCCTTGAGGCCGTAGCACCAGGCATGCAGGGTGACGTTCTGGCCGCTCGCCCAGGCATCGAGCATCACGGTGGTCTGCGCGACGTTCATCACCTGCTCGATGGCGTTGAGTTCGCACAGCACGTCAT
Source organism: Acidovorax sp. KPB24-07 (assembly GCF_057543315.1). Classification (NCBI taxonomy): domain Bacteria; kingdom Pseudomonadati; phylum Pseudomonadota; class Betaproteobacteria; order Burkholderiales; family Comamonadaceae; genus Acidovorax; species Acidovorax sp. KPB24-07. The sequence continues at coordinate 2,501 of NZ_BAAJYS010000211.1, read as the reverse complement.
GGCGCCACGCCTGCGGCGTCGCGGCGATGAGCTCGCGGTGGCGGTCGCGCACATCCTTCACGTGGCGGATCCAGTTGTCCGCCAGGCCCACACGCACATCCTGCAGCGCGGCCAGCACGCCGCCGCACCCGTAATGGCCGACCACCATCAGATGTTCGACCCGCAGCTGGTCGACCGCATACTGGATGGTGGAGAGACAGTTCAGATCGGTGGGCACCACCACATTGGCCACGTTGCGGTGCACGAACACCTCTCCGGGCTCCAATCCGGTGATCTGGTTGGCTGGCACGCGGCTGTCGGAACAGCCGACCCACATGTATTTGGGCTTTTGCTGTGCCATGAGGCCCGTGAAAAACCCGGGACGTTCCCGCTCCATCTGCGCTGCCCACGCACGGTTGTGGACGAAAAGTTGTTCGATGTCGGGAACGGCCATGTCAGTTCTTTCGAAGATTGTTCAACAAATCAGCATGTTTCCGCGAACAATTCGCGGCCGATTAGCATACGGCGAATTTCGCTGGTGCCGGCGCCGATCTCGTAGAGTTTTGCATCTCTCCACAAGCGGCCCAACGGGTATTCGTTGATGTAACCGTTTCCGCCAAAAATCTGAACACCCTCGCCGGCCATCCAGGTGGCTTTTTCGGCGCACCACAGGATGACGGACGCGCAGTCCTTGCGTACCTGGCGCACATGGTCGGTCCCCAGCATGTCGAGGTTCTTCGCCACCGTGTAGGCAAACGAGCGGCCCGCCTGCAGCACCGTGTACATGTCGGCCACCTTGCCCTGGATCAGCTGGAACTCGCCGATGCTCTGGCCGAACTGCTTGCGGTCGTGGATGTAGGGCACCACGTTGTCCATGACCGCCTGCATGATCCCCAACGGCCCGCCGGTCAACACCGCCCGTTCGTAGTCGAGCCCGCTCATGAGAACCTTGGCACCACCGTTGACGGTGCCCAGGATCTGGCTCGCTGGAACTTCGACATTCTCGAACACCAGCTCACCCGTGTGGCTTCCCCGCATGCCAAGCTTGTCGAGCTTTTGCGCAATGCTGAAGCCCTTCATTCCCTTTTCGATCAGGAAAGCCGTGACGCCGCGTGCCCCCAGTTCGGGCTCCGTCTTGGCGTAAACCACCAGCGTGTCGGCGTCCGGGCCGTTCGTGATCCACATCTTGGTGCCGTTGAGCAGGTAATAGCCGCCTTTGTCTTCGGCCTTGAGCTTCATGCTGATCACATCGGAGCCGGCGCCCGGCTCGCTCATGGCCAGCGCGCCCACATGCTCGCCACTGATCAGGCCGGGCAGGTACTTGTGCTTTTGCTCTTCGGAACCGTTGCGGTTGATCTGGTTCACGCACAGATTGCTGTGGGCGCCGTAGGACAGGCCCACCGATGCGCTGGCCCGCGAAATTTCCTCCATCGCCACCATGTGCGCGAGATACCCCATATGCGCACCTCCGTACGCCTCCGGCACGGTGATGCCGAGCACGCCCAACTCGCCCATCTTGCGCCACAAGTCCATGGGGAACTGGTCGGTGCGATCGATCTCCGCCGCACGCGGTGCGATCTCGGCTTGCGCGAAGTCGCGCACAGCGTCGCGCAAGGCATCAATATCTTCGCCCAGTTGGAAATTCAGGCCGGGAAGGCTGGCGAGGGTCATGGAGTCTCCTATTTTGGGAATTAATGAAGAAGAAGTTCAGCCGGCAATGCCATCGCGCCCGATGACGGACATGAGCGTGCAGCCCATGGTGGCGATCAGTTTTTCTTGGCTGCCGTCAATACCGTAGGCCCGGCCCTCGCACACCGTGATGGTCCGGCCCGGCTTGACGACACGGCCTTCCATGCGAAAGCGGGGCCCGCGCGCCGGCGCCAACAGGTTGACCTTGAATTCGATTGTCAACACCGCGGCCTCGTCAGGCATCAGGGTAAAGGCCGCGTATCCGCAGGCGGAATCCAGCGCGGCGGACACCATTCCCGCATGTAAAAAACCATGCTGTTGTGTCAGCGACGCGGCCCAGTCCAATTCGATGTCGACCTCGCCCGGGGCAATGTGCCCCAGCTGCGCGCCCAAAGTGCGCATGGCGCCCTGAAGGGCAAAACTCTGAGAAACCCGGTGCACATGGTCGGGATGGGCAAGGTCAGACAGCGTGATCGGCATGGCTTGGCTGAGTTACGTTTACGTAAACGTCAATTATGGCCTATTTCTTCTTTTCCGCCTTGAGGAGCAGTGCCCTCGCTTCCCTTTCATGTTCCCGCACCTCCTCCAGGTTCGCCTGAAGATCGGCCATCTGGGCCTCCAGTTGCTTGCGGTGCCCCGCCAGCACGTCCAGGAATTTGCGGAGCTGCACACCGGTGTCCCTGGGACTGTCGTAGAGATCGATGATTTCCTTTGCCTCGGTCAGCGAAAGCCCCAGGCGTTTTGCCCGCAAGGTAAGCCGCAACCGAGTGCGATCACGTGCGGTGTAGATGCGAGTACGGGCGCCGGGTCCGGTGCGTTGTGGTTGGAGGAGG
>NZ_BAAJYS010000210.1:0-6552 GCF_057543315.1 Acidovorax sp. KPB24-07 | reverse complement strand
GTGAACGTGAACCCGCTGTACACCGCGCGGGAGCTGGAGCACCAGCTCAAGGATTCCGGCGCCACCGCCATCGTGATCCTGGAGAACTTCGCCCACACCCTGGCCGAGGTGATCGACCGCACCGCCGTGCGGCACGTGTGCGTTGCCAGCATGGGCGACCTGCTGGGCGCGGCCTTCGGGCGCTGGATCACGTTCGCCGTGCGCCACCTGGCCAAGATGGTGCCGGCCTACGAGATTCCACTCACCAACGGCCGCCAGGTGGTGCCGTTCAACAAGGCGCTGGCCCTGGGCGAGCGCCGCACACTGGCGCCCAGCCAAGCCACGCTGGATTCGACCGCCTTCCTCCAGTACACGGGCGGCACCACGGGGCTGTCGAAGGGCGCGGTGCTCACGCACCGCAACATCGTGGCCGCCACGCTGCAGGCCGAGGCGTGGTTCACGCCCGCGCTGTCCAAGGTGGGCGACGTGCGCCATGCCAACAGCATCGCGGCGCTGCCGCTGTACCACATCTTCGCGCTCACGCTGTGCCTGCTGGCGATCCGCCAGGGCTCGCACCTCACGCTGATCCCCAATCCGCGCGACATCCCCAAATTCGTCGCGGTGCTGAAGAAGCGGCCCTTCCACATGCTGCCGGCGGTCAACACGCTGTTCAACGCGCTGCTGCACCACCCGCAGTTCGCCGCGCTCGATTTTTCGCACCTGTGCGTGTCGCAGGCCGGCGGCATGGCCGCGTCGGAGGGCACGGCACGCCAGTGGCAGAAGGTGACGGGCAGCACCATGATCGAGGGCTGGGGCATGAGCGAGACCTGCGCCATCGGCACCAACAACCCGGTGAACAACACGCAGTTCACCGGCACCATCGGCCTGCCCCTGCCGGGCATCGACATCGCCATCAAGGACGATGCCGGCGAGAGCCTGCCCATCGGCCAGTCGGGCGAGATTTGCATCCGCGGCCCCAACGTGATGACCGGCTACTACCAGCAGCCCGAGGAGAACGCCAAGGCCTTCACGGCGGACGGTTTCATGCGCACGGGCGACGTCGGCATCATGGACGAGGCCGGCTACACCCGCATCATCGACCGCAAGAAGGACATGATCCTGGTGAGCGGCTTCAACGTGTTCCCCAACGAACTGGAGCAGGTGATCTCGCTGTGCCCCGGCGTGCTGGAATGCGCGGCCATCGGAGTGCCGGACGAGAAACAGGGCGAGGCCATCAAGGTGTTCGTGGTGAAAAGCGACCCGGCGCTGTCGGAGGAAGACGTGGAGCGCTACTGCCACGAGCATCTCACCGGCTACAAGCGGCCCCGGCACATCGAGTTCCGCGATGCGCTGCCCAAGACGAACGTGGGCAAGATCTTGCGCCGGGAACTGCGGGGGTGATACCGATGAAGCCATTGAACATGTGCGTCGCCGCAAAAAGGTGATTTCGCTTATCCGTCAATGCTTTCCCTTGCCGAGCACAAAGTACGGGGGCCGACACGATAGTGCGGGTGTCCTTACTTTGAGATATTGAAATGGGAAATTGTCTAAAAACGGGTTCAAGCGCCAGCGCCCGCCCTCCTGCACCCGCTTCGCTGCAACGATCCGACAGCTTGAATGACCTGGAAAACGCCGCTCGCCAATTGGAGACGGCGCGCACCACCGCCCAGCGAAACCACGCAGGCGTGCCCCCTGCACTGGCGGGGTTGCCACGCGATCAAAGAGCCAAGATCGTCAACAACACTCAACAACTGCTGCATCTGGCTCAAACCAGGACCGAAAATCCCGAGGATGCGGCAGCAATTGCGCACGAAGACAACACGTCACATCGGCAACTGGCCGAACAAATTCGCAACATGGCAGGGCGGTGGGCATAGTTCGTCCACACCCGCGCCACCGCACGCTGCCCGGGAAGGCAGCGCGGCCATAGCAACACCGCTTCGAGGTGACGCCCTGCGGGCGCGGCAGTGCCGTCGACCCGCTCACAACCAGGCTTCACGGCAATTCCCGACGTGCAGCCAACGGCCATCTGGCCCGCCCGTCAGCGCGGGCCTTGGCTTCCAAACACCACTCCCCTGTTCTTGTCTGCACCTGTGATTGCCCAGAGGGACCTCCTCGTGACGGCAACGTCAACAAAGGGATACTCCCCACGCGCAAACGTTTGCGCAAACGTTTTCTTTCGCTACCATGGCGGTCCGCGGCGGTTTTTCCGGACGGCGATCGAGGCTCTTTCGACAGCCCCATCGGGTCCGCAACCGGCGCATTCCGCACCCCGACAACGCTTTTTCCAGGAGACACCATGCCCTTGACCCGCCGCTCCGTTCAAACCGCCGCCGCCCTCGCCGTGCTGGGGGGCCTGCTGGCCTCGCCCGCGTTCGCGCAGGACAAGCCCAAGATCGCGCTGGTGATGAAATCGCTGGCCAACGAGTTCTTCCGCACCATGGAAGACGGCGCCAAGGCGCACCAGAAGGCGCATGCCAGCGAATACACGCTGGTGGCCAACGGCATCAAGAACGAGACGGACACCGCCGCGCAGATCAAGATGATCGAGCAGGCCGTGGCGCAGAAGGTCAACGCCATCGTGCTGGCGCCGGCCGACTCCAAGGCGCTGGTGCCGGCCGTCAAGGCGGCGGTGGACAAGGGCATCCTGGTGGTGAACATCGACAACCGCCTGGACACCGACGCGCTCAAGGAAAAGAACCTGACCGTGCCCTTCGTCGGCCCCGACAACCGCGCAGGCGCCAAGCTGGTGGGCGACTACCTGGCCAAATCGATCAAGGCGGGCGACAAGGTCGGCATCATCGAAGGCGTTTCGACCACGTTCAACGCGCAGCAGCGCACGCTGGGCTTCCAGGATGCGATGAAGGCCGCCAACATCAAGGTGGTGGGCGTGCAGTCCGGCCAGTGGGAGATCGAGAAGGGCAACACGGTCGCCGCCGGCATGCTGCGCGAGCACCCCGACCTGGTGGCGCTGCTCGCCGGCAACGACAGCATGGCGCTGGGCGCGGTGGCCGCGGTGAAGGCCGCCGGCAAGGCCGGCAAGGTGCAGGTGGTGGGCTACGACAACATCAACGCGATCAAGCCCATGCTGGCCGATGGCCGCGTGCTCGCCACGGCCGACCAGTACGCCGCCAAGCAGGCCGTGTTCGGCATCGAACTGGTGCAGAAGGCTCTGGCCGCCAAGACGCCGCAGGCCCAGCTGCCGGCCGAGGTCAAGACCGAGGTGGTGCTGGTCACCAAGGACAGCAAGTAAGCGCGCCCGCAGCGCCTGCCGACCTCCTCGCCTGCCGCCTTTGACCTGAGGACCGACCCCGTGCCCCCTTTGCCGCCCGCCGCCGCGCCCGCGTCCGCCCCCCTGCTGGAGATGATCGGCGTGGGCAAGGACTACCACGCCACCACGGTGCTCCACACGGTGACGCTGTCGCTGCATGCGGGCGAGGTGCTGGCCCTCACCGGGGAGAACGGCGCGGGCAAGAGCACGCTGTCCAAGATCCTGTGCGGGCTGGAGCCGGCCTCGCGCGGCAGCATGCGGCTCGCGGGCCACCCCTATGCGCCCGCCTCGCGCCGCGACGCCGAGGGCCAGGGCGTGCGCATGGTCATGCAGGAGCTGGGCCTGATTCCCACGCTCACCGTGGCCGAGAACCTGCTGATGGGCCGCCTGCCGCACCGCGCGGGCTGGCTGCGCCGCGGCGCGCTGCATGCAGCCGCCCGCACGCAGCTGGCCAAGATCGGCCTGACCGACATCGACCCGGCCACGCCGGTCGCGCGCCTGGGGCTGGGGCAGCAGCAGATGGTGGAGATCGCCCGCAACCTGCACGACGACACGCGCGTGCTGGTGCTGGACGAGCCCACCGCCATGCTCACGCCGCGGGAGACCAACTACCTGTTCGAGCAGATCGCGCGGCTCACGGCGCGCGGGGTGGCGATCGTCTACGTGTCGCACCGGCTGGAGGAACTGCGCCGCATCGCCGACCGCGTGGCCGTGCTGCGCGACGGCGCGCTGGTGGACGCCCGCCCCATGGCCGGCCTGAGCGAAGCCGACCTGGTGCAGCGCATGGTGGGCCGCGCGGTGAGCGACCTGGAACACCGCCCACGCCGCCAAGCCGGCCCGGTGGTGTTGCGCACCGAGGGCCTGGGCCGGGGCACGGCGGTGCAGGACGTGAACCTGGAGCTGCGCGCGGGCGAGGTCTTCGGCATCGCCGGCCTGGTGGGCTCGGGCCGCACCGAGCTGCTGCGCCTGCTGTTCGGCGCCGACCGGGCGGACCGGGGCACGGTGGTGCTGTCCGAAGGCCATGATCCAAATCGGCCTCCAGCACAATCGGTACTAGGGCATACCGCTACAAATTCAATAGCAAACAATTCCCACGAGCCGCGCGAACGCCGCATTCCGCGCGGCTTCGCCTCGCCGATGCAGGCCATCGCGGCGGGCATCGGGCTGGTGGCGGAGGACCGCAAGTCGCAGGGCCTGCTGCTCACGCAGCCGATCCGCGTGAACGCCACGCTGTCCGACCTGTCGGCCGTCTCGCGCCTGGGCTGGCTGCGCCGAGCGCACGAAAGCAGCGTGGTGCAGGGTTTCATCCGAACGCTGGGCGTGCGCTGCCGCGGGCCCGAGCAGCCCGTGGGCCAGCTGTCGGGAGGCAACCAGCAGAAAGTGGTGTTCGCCCGCTGGCTGCACCGCGACGGCCGCGTGCTGCTGCTGGACGAACCCACGCGCGGCGTGGACGTGGGCGCGCGCGCCGACCTGTATGCCGAACTCGACCGCATGGCGGACGCCGGGCGTGCGCTGTGCATGGTGTCGTCCGACCTGCGCGAACTGATGGCCATGGCCGACCGCATCGGCGTGATGAGTGCCGGGCGCCTGGTGGCCGTGTTCGAACGCGGCCAGTGGACCGAACAGTCCCTGCTCGCGGCCGCTTTTTCCGAACCCGGTGGCCGCACGGCCGCCCCCAAACCCCTTTCCGCATGAACACCCCCGCACCGGCGCCCCAGGCCGCCGCCCCTTCTTCTTCCGCCGCCACATCCGCCTCCGTCTGGCGCACGCAACTGGGTACCTTCCTGGGGCTGGCGGCCGTGCTGGTCGGCATGGTCGTGCTGTTTTCGTGGATGTCCGAGTACTTCTGGAGCCGCGAGACCTTCGTCACCATCGCCAACGAGATCCCGGCGCTGGCCGTGATGGCCGTGGGCATGACGTTCGTGCTCATCATCGCGGGCATCGACCTGTCGGTGGGCTCGGTGATGGCGCTGTCGGCGGCCACGTCGGCCGCCGCCATCCTGCAATGGAAATGGAGCGTGCCGGCCGCGGCCGCGCTGGCGCTGGCCACCGGCCTGATCTGCGGCACGGTGACCGGTGCGGTGTCGGTGGCCTGGCGCCTGCCCTCGTTCATCGTCTCGCTCGGCATGCTGGAGGCGGTGCGCGGCGGCGCCTACGTGGTGACCGATTCGCGCACGCAATACGTGGGCGATGCGATCTCGTGGCTGTCGGCGCCCGTGGCGGGCGGCGTCTCGGTCGCGTTCGTGCTGGCCCTCGTGCTGGTGGTGGTGGCGCAGCTGGTGCTGTCGCGCACGGTGTTCGGCCGGTGCCTGGTGGGCATCGGCACCAACGAAGAGGCCATGCGCCTGGCGGGCGTGGACCCGCGCCCCATCCGCATCGCGGTGTTCGCGCTCACCGGCCTGCTGGCCGGGCTGGCGGGGCTGATGCAGTCCGCGCGCCTGGAAGCGGCCGACCCCAATGCCGGCACCGGCATGGAGCTGCAGGTGATCGCCGCCGTGGTGATCGGCGGCACCAGCCTGATGGGCGGGCGCGGCTCGGTCATCACCACCGCATTCGGCGTGCTCATCATCGCGGTGCTGGAGGCGGGCCTGGCGCAGATCGGCGCGAGCGAGCCGAGCAAGCGCATCATCACCGGCTGCGTGATCGTGGCCGCCGTGATCGTCGATACCGTGCGCCAGCGCCGGGCAGCCGTTTAATCCCCCGGCCGTCCCGCACCTGCACCCCTGACCCCATGGCCACCATCAAGGACGTCGCCCGCCGTGCCGAAGTGTCGGTGACCACCGTGTCGCACGTGGTCAACGGCACACGCCACGTGAGCGCCGAGGGCCGCGCGCGCGTGGAGGCCGCGATCCGCGAGCTGGGCTACGTGCCCAGCGCCATCGCACGCAGCCTCAAGCGCAACCACACGCGCACCCTGGGCATGCTGATCCCCAACAGCTCCAACCCGTACTTCGCCGAGGTGGTGCACAGCGTGGAGGACCGCTGCTTCGGCGCGGGCTACAACCTCATTCTGTGCAACACCAACGACGAAGCGCAGCGCCAGGCCTCCTACCTGCAGGTGCTGGCCGAGCGGCGCATCGACGGGCTGATAGTGGTCTCGACCGGGCACGACGCCACGCTGGCGCGGCAGCTGGAAGGCCTGTCGATCCCCACCGTGCTCGTGGACCGCGAGATCGAGGTGCCCCAGCCGCCCTGCGACCTGGTGGAGACCGCGCACGCCCAGGGCGGGCGGCTGGCCACCCGCCACCTGCTGGACCTGGGGCACCGCCGCATCGCCTGCATCGGCGGGCCGCAGGGGCTGG
>NZ_BAAJYS010000209.1:0-6649 GCF_057543315.1 Acidovorax sp. KPB24-07 | reverse complement strand
GGTAGCCCTCGGCGCGCTGCAGCGTGCGCGGGTCCAGCTGGGCGGCGCAGAAGGCGATGCGGCGGCGGCCCCGGTCCAGCAGGTGGCGGGTGATGGCCGCGCCCGCATCGGTCTGCGAAAAGCCCACGCAGGCGACGTCCGGCGCCGTGCTGGTCTCCATCAGGTGCACGCAGGGCACGCCGCTGCGGGCGATGAGCTGGCGGGCGGTTTCGCTGCGGTCGAACCCGGTGACCAGCAGGCCGGCGGGCCGGTGGGGCAGGTAGGTGCGCAACAGCAGCTCTTCTTCGGTGGTGTCGTAGTGGGTCACGCCAATGAGCGGGTGAAAGCCCTCGGGGAACAGCGTGCGGTGCACCGCCTCCAGCAGATCGACGAAGAGCGTGTTGGACAGCATGGGCACCAGCACCAGCACCTGGGTGCTGCGCTGGGAGGCGAGGGCGCGCGCCGCCGGATCGGGCACGTAGCCCAGGCGGTCGGCCGAGGCGCGCACGCGCTCGGCCAGTTGCGCGTCCACGCTGCGTTCGCCGCGCAGCACGCGCGAGACGGTGATCGGGCTCACGGCGGCATCGCGCGCCACGTCATCGAGCGTGATGCGGCCGCTGGAACGGCGGGGGCGGCGGGTGGCGTCGGTCAAGGGTTAATCCGGAGCAGTCTGGGTGGCATTGTTTCCTAAGATAGCGCTATCTTTCACAGGGTAAACAAGCATGCGGCGACCGATGGCGCTGTAGCGTGCGGCAAACCCGGCCCAGCCACCCGCGGTGCGGCGCCATGCCCCACCGCATTTCTTCGAATTCAATGGATAGCGCTATCTCAATGTTTCGCCCGCAGGCCATCGTCGTGATGGGCGTGTCGGGCTGTGGCAAGTCCAGCGTCGGCGAGTCCTGCGCGCAGGCCCTGGGCTGGACGCTGCACGAAGGCGACGCCTACCACGCCCCTGAGAGCATCGCCAAGATGCGGGCCGGCACGCCGCTGACCGATGCCGACCGCGCCGGCTGGCTCGGCCGCCTGGCCCGGTTGCTGGACTCCAGCGAAGGCGGGCCGGGCGTGGTGCTGACCTGCTCCGCGCTGCGCCGCAAGTACCGCGACCGCCTGCGCGAGGCGCACCCGGCGCTCGGCTTCGTCTTCCTGAAGCTGGGCTATGACGAAGCGCTGGTGCGCGTGCAGTCGCGGCCCGGCCACTTCTTTTCGCCCGCCCTGGTGGCCGACCAGTTCGCCACGCTGGAATCGCCCGAAGGCGAGCCCGGCGTGCTGACGCTCGATGCCACGCAGCCCATCGCCACGCTGGTGCAGGACTCCGTGGCCTGGGTGCGCGGCCCCGAGGCTTTCACCCCCGAAAAAACAGGCCGCGACACAGCGGCAGGAGACAACGCATGAGCAGTCCGCAGCCGCCGACGAGGGATCTGGCCGCCCCGTCCGCCCCGTCTTCTTCCCCACACGCGCCACCCCGCCGCAAGCCGGCGCTGCAGCGGCTGGCCGAGCTGTTCATGGTGCTGGCGCTCGCCGGCATGGTGGTGGCGGTGTTCGTCAACGTGGTGCTGCGCTATGTGTTCCACACCAGCATCGTGTCGTACGAAGAGGTCTCGCGCCTGCTGTTCGTCTGGCTGGTGGCGGTGGGCTCCATCGTCGCGGCCTTCGAAGGCAAGCACCTGGGCTTCGACATGCTCACCTCGCGCGTGAAGGGCGGGGCGCGCAAGGGCCTGTTCTGGGTGAGCCAGTTGCTCGTGGCGGTGTGCATGGTGCTGCTGCTGAAGGGCTCCTGGGAGCAGGTGGTGGCCGGCATGAGCAGCTACAGCACGGTGCTCGGCTACCCGCTGGCGCTGGCCGCAGCCGCCACGCTGGTGCTGGCGGCCGGCCTGCTGGTGGCCCTGGTGTTCGACCTGCTGCGCGGCGAGCCGCCCACGCCGGCCGGCCCGGCGGGCGATATCGAATAAGGGGCCGGACATGATCGTGACCGCGATTTTTCTGCTGGTGCTCATCGGCGGCATGGTGATCGGCATGCCGATCGCCCACGCGCTGGTGCTGACGGGCGTGGCCCTGATGTGGCACCTGGACTTCTTCGACTCGCAGTTGCTCGCGCAGAACCTGCAGGCCGGCTTCGACAACTTTCCGCTGCTGGCGGTGCCCTTCTTCATCCTGGCGGGCGAACTGATGAATGCGGGCGGGCTGTCGCGCCGCATCATCGACCTGGCGCGCGCCTTCGTGGGGCACATCCGCGGAGGCCTGGGTTTCGTGGCCATCGGCGCCGCGGTGCTGCTGGCCTCGATGAGCGGCTCGGCCATCGCCGACACCGCGGCCCTGGCCACCATCCTGCTGCCGATGATGCGCCAGCAGAACTACCCGCCCAGCTACAGCGCGGGCCTGCTGGCATCGGGCGGCATCATCGCGCCGATCATTCCGCCGTCGATGCCGTTCGTGATCTACGGGGTGACGACCAACACCTCCATCAGCAAGCTGTTCCTGGCGGGGGTGTTTCCCGGCCTGATGATGGGCATCTTCCTGATCCTGGCCTGGTGGTGGATCGCCCGCAAGCACCAGCTGCCGTCCATGGAGCGCGTGGAATGGGGTGCGCGCATGAAGGCGCTGGTCCACAGCTTCTGGGCCATGATGATGCCGGTCATCATCCTGGGCGGGCTCAAGGGCGGCATCTTCACGCCGACCGAAGCCGCCGTGGTGGCCGCGGTCTACGCCCTGTTCGTGTCGATGTTCGTGTACCGCGAACTCACCTGGGCCCAGTTGTACGAGGTGTTCCTGGCAGCGGGCAAGACCACCGCCGTGGTGATGTTCCTGTGCGGCGCGGCCACTGTGACGGCTTACATGATCACCCTGGCCGACCTGCCCGCCATGCTGGCGGACAGCTTCTCCGGCGTGATGGGCAATCCCATCGTGTTCATGGCGCTGATGATGCTGTTCCTGCTCGTCGTGGGCACGGCCATGGACCTGACGCCCACCATCCTGATCTTCGGGCCGGTGTGCCTGCCGCTGGCGGTGAAGGCCGGCATCGATCCGGTGTACTTCGGCTTCATGTTCATCTATGTGGGATCGCTCGGCCTCATCACGCCGCCCGTCGGCACGGTACAGAACGTGGTGGCGGGGGTGGGTGGTCTGCGCATGGAGACCGTCATCAAGGGCACCACGCCGTTCCTGCTGATGTACGTGGTGCTGCTGGTGCTGTTCGTGCTGTTCCCGGTGCTGATCACCGGCCCGCTGCGCTGGCTGCATTGAGCCGCCGCCGGCCCCGATTTCCAATGGTTTCGTTTTCCCTCTCTCTTCAGCGCTTTCAATACAAGGAGACAAGCATGCGTATCCGTTTCGCTCTCGCCGGCCTGGTGGCCGCACTGGTGGCCGCCGGGGCCGCCCAGGCCCAGGACTTCAAGCCGCGCCTCGTGCGCTTCGGCTATGGCCTGGTCGACGATTCCAACCAGGGCCGCGCGGCGCGCCTGTTCGCGCAGGAGGTCGAGAAGGCCTCCGGCGGCAAGATGAAGGTGCGCACCATCGGCAACGCCGCCCTGGGCTCCGACACCCAGATGCAGCAGGCGCTGATCGGCGGCGCGCAGGAGATGATGGTGGGCTCCACCGCCACGCTGGTGGGCATCGTGCCCGAGATGGCCGTGTGGGACACGCCGTTCCTCTTCAACAACGTGAAGGAGGCCGATGCCGTGCTCGACGGCCCGGTCGGCGAAAAGGTCAAGGCCAAGCTGGAGCCCAAGGGCATGGTCGGGCTGGTCTACTGGGAGAACGGCTTTCGCAACCTCACCAACAGCAAGCGCCCCGTCAACAAGCTGGAAGACCTGGGCGACATCAAGCTGCGCGTGATGCAGAACAACGTGTTCCTGGACAGCTTCAAGGCCCTGGGCGCCAACGCCGTGCCGCTGCCGTTCTCGGAACTGTTCACCGCCCTGGAAACGCGCGCGGTCGATGGGCAGGAGAACCCGTTCAACACGGTGGTGTCCAGCAAGTTCTACGAAGTGCAGAAGTACCTCACGGTGACCAACCACGTGTACAGCCCGTGGATCGTCACCGTCAGCAAGAAGTGGTGGGACACCCTCTCCGCCGCGGAAAAGAAGGTGCTGCAGGACGCCGCCGTCAAGAGCCGCGACTTCGAGCGCAAGGACACGCGCGAAGAAGCCGCCAAGGCCCTGGCCGACCTCAAGACCAAGGGCATGCAGGTCAACGAGCTGCCCGGCTCGGAAGCCAACCGCATGCGCGAGAAGCTCGCCAGCGTGAACACCGGCATCGCCAAATCGGTCGGCCAGGAAACCTGGGACGCGGTGAACGCGGCCGTCAAGCAGGCGCGCGGCGCCCAGTAACCCGGCACGCATGGGCTCGCCCCGCGGCCACGGGCCGGGGCGGGCCGACACATGCCCTTTGCCTACAGACGGAGCGGCCTGCGGGTTTACCATGGGCGCTCCGCCAGCCCGTTGCCAACACCCGCCAGCATGCCCATCCACGACACCGTTGAAGCCGTTACCCGGCGCATCCGCGAGCGCAGCGCGCCCACCCGCGCCGCCTACCTTGCCCAGCTCGAAGCCCATGCACACCGCGACCGCGGTGCCGACCGACTGGGTTGCGCCAACGTGGCGCACGCCTTCGCCGGCATGCCCGGCAACGACAAGCTGCGCGTGGTGGCCCAGAAGGCACCCAACGTTGGCATCGTCAATGCCTACAACGACATGCTCTCGGCCCACGCGCCGCTGCAGCACTACCCCGATCTGATCAAGGACGAGGTCCGAAAGCACGGCGCCACCGCGCAGGTCGCCGGCGGGGTGCCCGCCATGTGCGACGGCGTCACGCAGGGCACGCCCGGCATGGAGCTGAGCCTGTTCAGCCGCGACGTGATCGCCATGGCCACGGCGGTGTCCCTGAGCCATGACGTGTTCGACGCCGCGCTCATGCTGGGCGTGTGCGACAAGATCGTGCCCGGCCTGCTCATCGGCGCGCTGCAGTTCGGCCACCTGCCCACCGTCTTCGTGCCGGCCGGGCCCATGACCTCGGGCCTGTCGAACAACGCCAAGGCCAAGGTGCGCGAGCAGGCCGCGCAAGGCCTGGTGGGCCGCGCCGAACTGCTGGCCGCTGAATCCGCCGCCTACCACAGCGAAGGCACCTGCACGTTCTACGGCACCGCCAACAGCAACCAGATGCTGCTGGAAGCCATGGGCCTGCACGTGCCCGGCACCGCCTTCATCAACCCCGGCCAGGCGCTGCGGCAGGAGCTGACCCGCGAGGCCGCGCGCACCGTGCTCGGCCCCGCGTGCCCGCCCATCGGCAAGGTTATCGACGAGCGCGCCATCGTCAACGCCATGTCGGCCTTGCTCGCCACGGGCGGCTCCACCAACCACCTCATCCACTGGGTGGCCGTGGCGCGTGCGGCCGGCATCGTCATCGACTGGGACGACTTCGCCGCGCTGTCGCACGCCGTGCCGCTGCTGGCCCGCGTGTACCCCAACGGCAGCGCCGACGTGAACCAGTTCCAGGCCGCGGGCGGCCCGGGCTACGTGTTGCGCGAACTGCTCGATGCCGGCCTGATGCACGAAGACGTGCTCACCGTGCGGCCCGGCGGCATCCGCGAATACACCCGGCTGCCCCATGGCAACGCCGAAGGGCGCCTGGGCTGGACCGACATCGGCGCCAGCGGCGACGACGGCGTGCTGCGCCCGGCCACCGCGCCGTTCAGCGCCACCGGCGGCCTCAAGCTGCTGCAGGGCAACCTGGGGCGCAGCGTGATCAAGGTCTCTGCCGTGCCGGAAGACCGCCACGTGGTCGAGGCGCCCGCCGCCGTGTTCGGCTCGCAGGCCGAACTGCAGGCCGCCTTCCAGGCCGGGCAGCTGGACCGCGACGTGATCTGCGTGGTGCGCTGGCAAGGGCCGCAGGCCAACGGCATGCCCGAGCTGCACAAGCTGACCCCGCCCCTGGCCGTGCTGCAAGGCAAGGGATACCGCGTGGCGCTGGTGACCGATGGCCGCATGAGCGGCGCATCGGGCAAGGTGCCGGCCGCCATCCACGTCTCGCCCGAAGCCAACGCCGGCGGCGCGCTGGCGCGGGTGCAGGACGGCGACGTCATCCGGCTGGACGCCGTGGCGGGCACGCTCGACGTGCTGGTCGATGCCGCCACCTGGCAGGCCCGCACGCCCGCCGTGCTGCCGCCCGCACAGGCCGAAGACAACGCCCACGGCTGGGGCCGTGAACTGTTTGCCGGATTCCGGCGCAACGCGCTCAGCGCAGAAGAGGGAGCCTGCTCGTGGCTGTGAACGACGACGACACCAACCAGCAGAACCACGGCAACGCGGCCTTCACCGCCGTGCAGGTCATGCGCGACGCGCCGGTCATCCCGGTCATCGTGCTCAACGATGTGGCCCACGCCGTGCCCATGGCCCGCGCCCTGGTGGCTGGCGGCATCCGCATGCTGGAGGTGACGCTGCGCACCCCGCAGGCCCTGGCCTGCATGGAAGCCATCGCCCGCGACGTGCCCGAAGCAGTGGTCGGCGCCGGCACCGTGCGCAGCGCGGCCGATGCCCAGGCCGCCGCCCGTGCCGGGGCCCGCTTCGCGGTGAGCCCGGGCTTCACCCCAGCGGTCGGCCGCGCCTGCCGCGACCTGGGGCTGCCGTTGCTGCCCGGCGTGGCAACGGGCAGCGAGATCATGATGGCGCAGGAAGAG
>NZ_BAAJYS010000208.1:0-6658 GCF_057543315.1 Acidovorax sp. KPB24-07 | reverse complement strand
GATGACCTACTTTCACACGGGAACCCGCACTATCATCGGCGCAAAGTCGTTTCACTGTCCTGTTCGGGATGGGAAGGAGTGGTACCAACTTGCTATGGTCATCAGGCATAACTTGGAGCTACCTTGATGTGATCAACCGGCGATCTCACCCGCTTCGCCGCCGAAACCGGCCGCACCACCTACCGCTTCGACGTGCGCACGCCCGAGGAGTACGAGGCCGGGCACCTGCCCGGCTTTCGCAGCGCGCCGGGCGGCCAGCTCGTGCAGGAAACCGACCATGCGGCGCCCGTGCGCGGCGCCCGCATCGTGCTGGCCGACGACGATGGCACGCGAGCGAACATGACCGCCTCCTGGCTGGCCCAGATGGGCTGGGACGTATGGGTGCTGGACGGCGCCGATCCTGCCGCCGCGCTGGAGACGGGCCAGCCCCCGCCGCTCGCGCCCGAGCCGCACGGGCCGCTGACCTGGGTCGCGCCACGTCAGCTCGCGCGCTGGCTGCGGGAAGAGCCCGAAGGGCACACAGCCGTTCTGGATTTCACCGCCAGCGCCCAATACGTTCGGCGCCACATCCCCGGTGCCTGGTTCGTCCTGCGGTCCCAGTTGGCGCAGGCACTGGAACACGTGCCGCCCGCCAGCCGCTATGTGCTGACCTGCGGCACCAGCGCCCTCGCCCGCCATGCCGCCGAAGCTGTCGCCCGGCTGACCGGCGCGCCCACGGCCGTGCTGCAAGGCGGCACCCTGGCATGGATCGAAGAAAACCTGCCCCTGGAGCATGGCGAGACGCGCCTGGCCTCCCCGCGCATCGACCGCTACCGCCGCCCCTACGAAGGCACCGACGCCCCGCGCGAAGCCATGCAGGGCTATCTGGACTGGGAGTTCGGGCTGGTGGAGCAACTGGCGCGCGACGGCACGCACGGCTTTGCGGTCGCCTGAATGTTTTGCTATTTAATTAATAGCAATACAGGCATGAAAACCTAGGGCATCGGGCCCAAAAGGCTTCAGGCTTTCAGCCTTGAGTTCTGCCGCCGCCTGCGGCGCCAATGCAGGGCCTCAACACCGCCTCGAAATCGTTCATCGCCTGCGCCGCACCCAGGTCGGCGAGATAGGCGCCACCGGCCTTGAGGGCCAGCGTGGCCTCGCCGGCCCCGGGCGGGCGTTCGATGCGCACGCGAAAGCCGCTGCGGTTCCACTCCGGAAAGTGGCCCGACTCCAGCAGGCCCTGTGCATCGTCCCTGCGCGTGATCCCCGGCCATGCACTGCCGGTCTCGGACATGCGCGCCAGGCCAGCCGCGGCGCAGTCGAACAGTTGCGGATTGGAGAGGTCGGCGGGCACGGCCAGAACCCGCGATGCGCTCGGCGGATAGCCGGCCGCGCCGGTCAGCGCGCAGCCCGACAGCACGCAGGCCAGGGCGGCCGCCACGCCCATGGCGGGCCATCGCACCCTGCAATGGAGTGGCGTCGCGCTGTCTGGCATGGCAGTTCCTTCGGGTGAGAGATTTCGGGCCCCTAATGGACCATGCCGGGCCATTCCAGCCAACCCCCCTTCGGTGGGGGTGCCACGAAATCGGCATGGCGCGGCGGCACCGGGCCCAGGCGGAGCGGCTCACTACAATCGGTCCGCCATGCACAACCGCCACGATCCCCGCGTCCTGCCCATGCGCAACGGGGTGAGCCCCAGTTGCGTGGCGCTGCCTTCGACTGGCGAGGGCAGCCTGCTGGACTTTCTCGTAAAGCGCTTGCCCGCCGTGGGCCGCGAAGGCTGGCTGCAGCGCATGGCCGCGCGCGAAGTGGTCGACGAGTTCGGCGTGCCGGCCACGGCCGAGCGGCCCTTCGCCCCCGGCATCCGGCTGTACTACTACCGGGCGCTGGAGCAGGAAACCGCCATTCCCTTCGAGGAAGCCGTGCTCTACCGGGACGACCACATCCTCGTGGCCGACAAGCCGCATTTCCTGCCCGTGGTGCCCACGGGCCGCTACCTGCAGCACACGCTGCTGGTGCGGCTCAAGCGCCGCCTGAACCTGCCCGACCTCGCGCCCGTGCACCGCATCGACCGCGACACGGCCGGGCTGGTGCTGTTTTCGGTGCAGCGCGAAACGCGCGGCGCCTACCAGGCCCTGTTCCGTGACCGCCGCATCGCCAAGACCTATGAAGCCGTGGCGCCGTGGCGCGACGACCTGGCCTTTCCCCGCGAGCACGCCAGCCGCATGGAGGAAAGCCCCCAGTTCTTTCGCATGCAGGAAGTGCCGGGGGAACCCAACACGCTCACGCGCATCGAGGTGCTGCAGGTGGCCGGCGCCTGGGCCCGCTACCGCCTGTCGCCCGTGACGGGCAAGCGCCACCAGTTGCGCGTGCACATGGCGGCGCTGGGGCTGCCGCTGCGCGGCGACGCTTTCTATCCCGTGGTCAACGATCCGCCCGAAGGCGACTTTTCGCAGCCGCTGCAGTTGTTGGCGCGGTCGCTGGTGTTCGACGACCCGGTCACCGGAGTGCCCCGGCGTTTCGACAGCGAGCGGGAATTGGGCGCCTTGGAATGACCCCCATGCGGCCCGGTAGCCCGGTCGGGTGACCCGCAACGGGCTGCATCTGCACGGCAAACCGCGCCCCGGGGCTGCTTCGCACGGCTGTGGCGAGCCGGCGCATGGGCGCATGGCTTCGGAAAGAAGTGGGGCCGTTGCTATCAATGCCACTGCAGATATATTCCACAACTATCCATTGGTGACCGATGAAGAGGGGATGCGGAAATGGCCTGGACACAGAAACCATGGCGGATGCTGGCATCGATCGGCCTCATCGTGGCCGCTTTTTCGGTTTCGGCCGCGGACAACGCGCTGCACTTCGATGGCGCGAACGACCAGGTCGCGATGCCCGTTCCCGCGGCACTGGCTGCAGCCAACAGTTTCTCGACCACGGTGTGGATCAAGCCCGATTCGCTGCCGACGGCCGCCCGGGTGTTCTTCGCCCAGACGGACACGTCCAACTTCGTCACGCTGCTGATGTCCACCTCTGGCGCAATCCTTGGCTATGTCGTCAATGGTGGCGCCACGGTGTCGACGAGATCCACCGACGCGGTCACGGCAGGCGCCTGGAATCACGTTGCCATGATCTGGGATGCTTCGACAAGCACCGTCGCCCTCTACATCAATGGCGTCTTGCAGCCCAGCATGCCCGGTGGGGCCAGTTCCACCGGCACGAATGGGTTGATGACGATCGGTTCGCGGACCGACGGAGCGCAGTCTTTCCCCGGATCGATGGATCGCTTCGATCTTTTCAACCGGGTCCTGACCGCCTCCGAGGTCACCACGGCCAAAGCCGGCTGCCAGGCCCCGGCGGGTGCGTCGAATTCATATGCTTTCGACCAAGGCAATGCAGCAGGCAACAATGCCGGGCAGACCAGCCTGCCCGATGGGGCCGGGGGCAATGACGGCACGCTGCAGAACTTCGCACTCACCGGGACCGCCTCCAATTGGGTGGCATCGGATGTCACCAGCAAGTGCAGCTATGCCGTCGGCGGAACGGTTTCGGGGCTGACGGGAACGGGCCTCGTTCTACAAATCAACGGTGGCGGCAACGCGTCGATTTCAGCCAATGGAGCGTTCTCGCTGTCGGCCGTGCCTTACGGCGCGACCTATGCAGTGTCCGTGCTGAACCAGCCCACATCGCCAGCGCAGAGTTGCACCGTGACGAACGGCAGCGGCACGGTGTCGGGCCCCGTGAGCAACGTCGCTGTCGTCTGCACTGCCGTGGCGGTGCCACCCGTGGCTGCGGCTGCGGCCATCCCGACGCTCAGCGAGTGGGGGCGATACCTTCTGACGGCGTTGATTGCAGCGTTCGCACTGTTCATGCATCGGCGGCGAAGCCGTGCCAATCGCTGAGGGCTGGGCAATCGAGCGAAGCACCGCGTGCATGGCATCTTTGCCACGTCGTGCGGGAACCAGGCCGACGAGCCTTATATAATCCGGCGCGCCACAGCGAAAGGCATTGCCAGTCAATGCCCCAGCCTCTGGCGCCATGCGGGTGTAGTTCAATGGTAGAACGGCAGCTTCCCAAGCTTCATACGAGGGTTCGATTCCCTTCACCCGCTCCAATCGATGCCTGATCCACAGATGCCGATGCGTCTCTGGGTCGCTGCAAAAGGGGCTTTTCAGCCCCTTTTTCTATGGCCTGGCCGGAACGGATTTCGCTGACGAGTCGTCTTGCGGGGGCTTTTTCGCATCGGCAGTGGAGCCGCTGGGATGCTCCTCGAGGGGCGGCAGCCGGGTCGACAGGTCCGAAGCTGACGTTCGGGCCGATTTCAAGTACGCCGCGCGCCGCAGCCGCTCCTGCAGCAGCTGCTGGATTTCTTCCGAGCCCTGCCGACCGAAACCGCTTGGCGCGGCAGCGCATCGCTCAATGCCACCGGGTCCGTTCGACAGTCTTTGATGCACGTCATTCCGCCCCGTGCAACAGCATGGTCTCCCCTGTAGGACAACGGCGGCAAAGCGGCAGGGCAGCGGGGGGAAGCCGCAGGCGCGGGCTAGCATGGCCCCAAGAAAACGCCCATGACCATGCCCCCTGAGACTTCGCCTTCCTCCACTGCGCCCGCCCCTGCATCGCCCACGCCCTCCCGGAGGCGGCGGTCGCGGCTGCCGCTTGCCGCAGTGGCGGGGCTGCTCGTTGTGCTGCTGCTGTTGCTGGCCTTCGTGGCGTGGTTCGACTGGAATCGGGCCAAGCCCTGGATCAACCAGCAGGTCAGCGAGGCCACCGGCCGCCGCTTTGCCATCGAGGGCGATCTGAGGGCCCACTGGCAGTGGCCGCAGCCCGTGGAGACCGGCTGGCGCCGCTGGGTGCCGGGCGTCACGGTGCAGGCGGACCGGCTGGTGATGGACAACCGGGCGGACTTCGGGCACTTCGGCGCCCTGGATGTG
The DNA here is from genome assembly GCF_057543315.1 of Acidovorax sp. KPB24-07. Taxonomy (NCBI): domain Bacteria; kingdom Pseudomonadati; phylum Pseudomonadota; class Betaproteobacteria; order Burkholderiales; family Comamonadaceae; genus Acidovorax; species Acidovorax sp. KPB24-07. The sequence continues at coordinate 1,754 of NZ_BAAJYS010000208.1, read as the reverse complement.
CAGACGGACGATGCATCCACCGCCACCGTGCAGGCGCGTGCCGAGAAGGCCGCCGCATCGGCCACGCCTGCGGTGTCGGCTGCATCGGCAGCTTCCGTGCCGGCCGCGCCGGACAGCACGGCCTCGGTGCCCGCGTCCGGCCAGCCCATGGCCACCCTGGGCAGCGTCAGTGCTTCGCTTCGGCTCCTGCCGCTGCTGTCGCGCCATGTGGCCATCGACACGCTGGTACTCACCGTGCCTGACGTGGCGCTGGCCCGCAAGGCCGACGGCAGCAACAACTGGACCTTCGACCGCCCCGCCAAGGACGGCGGGCCGGCGAAGCCCAATCCCTGGAGCGTGAGCGTGGGACGGCTCGTGGTGCGCGATGGCCAACTGGCCTATGCCGATGCCGTGAAAGACCTGGCCTTCACCGCCAAGCTCGGGACCATCGACACACCCGCCGGGCAGGCGCCCGGCCCGTACGGCGTGCGCTTCGAGGTGCGGGGCCGCTACGCCAAGGCCCGCATCCAGGGCCGGGGCGAAGGCGGGCACGTCATGGACCTGCGCGAAAAGGTCGTGGACTACCCGCTGCGGTTCAAGGCGAAGGCCGGCACGGTGGAAGCCGAGGTGGAAGGCATCCTGTCCAACCCGGCCGCGCTGTCGGGCATGGACCTGAAGGTGATGCTCAAGGCCGAGAGCATGGCCGACCTGTATGACCTGACCGGCCTGGTGCTGCCGAACACGCCGCCGTTTCGCACGCGCGGCCGGCTGGTGGGCAGCCTGGAGCCGGACAACGCGGTGTGGGAGTACCGCGATTTCGACGGCACCGTGGGCGACAGCGATCTGCATGGCAGTCTGACTTACACGTCGGCCAAGCCCCGCCCCCGCCTCAAGGGCACGATGACCTCCAAGAAGCTGCGTCTGGCCGACCTGGGGCCCGTGCTGGGCGCACCGACGGGCGAAGGCAAGGCGGAAAAAGGCACCTCCAAACGCCCCGGCAAGGTGCTGCCCGACGTGGCATTCGCCACCGACCGCTGGAACGCGATGGACCTGGACCTGACCTTCAGTGGCCAGCAGATCGTGCGCGACGAGAGCCTGCCGATCGAAAACCTGCGCGTGCATGCGGTGCTGGACAACGCCCTGCTCACCCTCTCGCCCCTGCAGTTCGGTGTGGCGCAGGGCAAGATCGATTCCACCGTGGTGCTGGACAGCCGCACCAAGCCGCTCAAGGCCCAGTTGCGCGGCAGCGTGGAAGGGCTGCGGCTGTCGGGCCTGTTTCCCAAGGTCGAACTGATGGAAAAGAGCTTCGGCCGGCTTGATGGTGCCGTGGCCCTGAACGGCAGTGGCCAGTCGGTGGCCAGCATGCTGGGCAGCGCCAGCGGCGAAACCCGCCTGTACATCCGCGATGGCCGTTTCAGCAAGCAGATGCTGGACCTGGCCGCGCTCAACGTGGGGAGCGTGGTGGTGGCCAAGCTCTTCGGCGACGACAAGGAAGTGCAGCTGCGCTGCGCCGTGGCCGACTTCGCGGTGAAAGACGGCATCGCGCAGACCCGCTCGGTGAAGCTGAGCACCAACGAGGCCACGGTGGAAGCCACCGGCACGGCCGACCTGGGCCGCGAGCACATCGACCTGCGCATCAAGCCCGAATCGCTGCAGTGGAAGTTCTTCTCCCTGCGCACGCCGCTGTACGTGAAGGGCCCATTTGCCGATCCCAAGGTGGGCCTGGAAGCCGGCCCGCTGCTGCTGCGCGCGGGGCGCCGCCGTGGCGGCCGCCG
>NZ_BAAJYS010000207.1:0-6665 GCF_057543315.1 Acidovorax sp. KPB24-07 | reverse complement strand
GCCGGCTGCAGCGCGCCGGTGTAGGGGTGCACGTAGACGGTGTCGCCCCGGCGCTCGCCGGGACGCGCCTGGAAGATCACCCGCGCCGCCGCGCCGGGTTGCGATTGCACCGTGAGGGTGCTGATGCGCGGGTGGCCGGGCACGCGCGCCACGGCATCCATGATCTGCTGCGGGGTGAGCATGGGCCCGGCGTGCGGCGTGACCTGGCGCACGCCGGGGTTGAGGGCGTCCAGGATTTCCTCATGGAAGGACAGCAGCGCCCCGGACAGGCCGATGACCACGAGCACGGTCCCCGCCGTGATGCCCAGAAACCAGTGCACCTGGAACCACGCCTGCCGCAGCGAGGGCAGCGACAGCCGGCGCCATGGAGCACGCCGGGCCTCCGATGCCCCGCCCTGCGGCTGGCAAGCCCCGTCAGGGGCCAACGCACCAGCGCTCCGGGCCAGCGGCTGGGATGTGGCGCCGTCGCGGTTCACAGGCCCGCCCCTTCGCCAGGTCCGGCATGCGCCAGAGCCTGGCCGGGGGCGGAAAGAGAGACAGCCCGCAGGCCGAAGCGGCGCGGGTCGAACGGGACAAGGCGGGACATAGCGGACGGAACCCAGGAAAGAAGCGAACGAGAAAAGCCATTCCATCTGCAGCAGCGCCAACGCCCCACGCCGCGGCGGTCTCCAGCCGAACGCCGGAACGAATCCGAAGGATGAGAATGATTGCTAATTTTATCGCGCCTGCCCATCCAGGGGCCGTGGCGTGCCCGGCCAGCGGCTTTCCGTCCCCGGGCTCAGTGACCGGCGAAGTCCACCAGCGTGTACAGCGGCAGGCCCGCGTCCCGCAGGCGCTGCGAGCCACCCAGCTCGGGCAGGTCCACGATGGCCGCGCCCTCGGTCACCGTCGCGCCCAGCCGCTCCAGCAGATTCTTGCCCGCCATCATCGTGCCGCCCGTGGCGATCAGATCGTCGATGAGCAGCACGCGGTCGCCGGGCTTCACGGCATCGGCATGCAGCTCCACGGTGGCGCTGCCGTATTCCAGTTCGTAGGTTTCCTCGACCGTGGTGAAGGGCAGCTTGCCTTTCTTGCGGATCGGCACGAAGCCCACGTTCAGCTCATAGGCCACGACCGCGCCCAGAATGAAGCCGCGCGCATCCAGCCCGGCCACCACATCGGGCCGCAGGGCCCGGTCCATGTAGCGGTGCACGAAGGCATCGATGAGCACGCGGAACACCTTCGGGTCCTGCAGCAGCGGAGTGATGTCCCGGAACTGCACGCCCGGCGCGGGCCAGTCGGGCACCGTGCGGATGTGCTGGCGAAGGTATTCGTTGACGCTGAGGGCTTGCATGGCGCGGTGGAGAAGGCTGGAAGGAAAAGACCGCCCGCGCACGGCCGCACAGGTGCCACCACGCCAGGGGGAGGGAAAGAAGGGAAGGAATGCAGTGTATCGGCGGGGCAGCCGCAGGCGGCTGCCAGGCGTTCACACCCGCAGCAAGGCGTCTTCCGCCAGCGCCAGCGCCGTGGGGTGGCCCGAGAGCACCAGCGTGTCGCCTTCGGCCAGCACCGTGGCATCGTCCGGCTGGGACATGCGGCCGTCCTTGTGGCGCAGGTTCACCACCCGCACACCCATCGCCTGCAGGGCCAGCGGCCCCAGCGCCTGGCCCAGCGGCCGCACCCCGGGGGGCAGCGTGATGGACGCCAGCCGCTCCTGGTCGCGCTCGGACACGGTGTCGTCGTCCGCCCCGTGGAAGTAGCCGCGCAGCAGGTTGTAGCGGGCGTCGCGCTGGTCCTGCACCAGGCGCAGCACCCGCCGCATGGGCACGCCGACCAGCGCCAGCGCATGGCTGGCCAGCATCAGCGAGCCTTCGATGGCCTCGGGCACCACCTCGGTCGCGCCGGCGGCCTGCAGTTTGTCGAGGTATTGGTCGTCCTGCGTTCGCACCACCACCGGCACCTGCGGCGCGTGCTCGCGCGTATTGGCCAGCACCTTGAGCGTGGCGGGAATGTCCAGGTACGTCACCGCCACGGCACTGGCGCGCACCAGCCCGGCCGCCATCAGGGCCTGCAGCCGCGTGGCATCGCCGTACACCACGGAATCCCCGGCCGCCGCGGCCTGGCGCACCCGGTCGGGGTCCAGGTCCAGCGCCATGTAGGGAATGCCTTCGCGCTCCAGCATCCGCGCCAGGTTCTGGCCGCAGCGCCCGTAGCCGCAGATCAGCACGTGCTTGCTGGTGTTGATCGACTTGCGTGCGATGGTGGTCATCTGCAGCGACTGCTGCAGCCAGTCGCTGGCGACCAGCTTCATCACGATGCGGTTGCTGTACAGGATGAGGAACGGCGTCGCCAGCATCGACAGCACCATCGCGGCCAGGATGGGGTTCATCAGCGCGGGCTGCACCAGCCCGTGCTCCTGCGTGAGCGACAGCAGCACGAAACCGAACTCCCCCGCCTGCGCCAGATACAGCCCGGTGCGAAGCGACACGCCCGTGGTGGCGCCCATGCCGCGCGCCAGCACCAGGATCACGCCGGCCTTGACCAGCAAGGGCACCACCAAGAGCAGCAGCACCAGCGCCCAGCGCTCCAGCAGGATGTGCCAGTCCAGCATCATCCCCACGGTGATGAAGAACAGGCCCAGCAACACGTCGTGGAAGGGACGGATGTCCGTGCCCACCTGGTGGCGGTATTCGGTTTCGGACACCAGCACGCCGGCGATGAAGGCCCCAAGCGCCAGCGACAGCCCCGCCGTCTCGGTCAGCCAGGCCAGCCCCAGCGTGATGAGCAGCAGGTTCAGCATGAACAGCTCGTCGCTCTTGCGGCGCGCCACCAGCGTGAGCCACCAGCGCATCACCCGCTGGCCACCCGCCAGCAGCACGCCCACCAGCACCGTGGCCTTGAGCAGCGCCAGGCCCAGCGCGACGAACAGCTGGTCCGGCCGGGAGCCGAGCGCCGGGATCAGCACCAGCAGCGGCACCACGGCCAGATCCTGGAACAGCAGGATGCCCAGCACGCGGCGACCGTGCTCGCTCTCCAGCTCCGCCCGCTCGGCCATCAGCTTGACCACGATGGCGGTGCTGCTCATCACCAGCGTGCCGGCCAGGGCCAGCGCCGTCTGCCAGCCCATGTCCCAGATGCCGCCCACGTAGCGCGACAGCAGCAGCACACCCGCCATGGTGGCCGCCATGGTCAGCGCCACCTGCATCAGTCCCAGGCCGAACACGAACTGGCGCATGGCGCGCAGCTTGGACAGGCTGAATTCCAGGCCGATGGCGAACATGAGGAACACCACGCCGAACTCGCCCAGGTGGCGCACGCCTTCCGAGTTCTGGGCCAGGGCCAGCGCATGGGGCCCGATCAGGATGCCCGCGGCCAGGTAGCCCAGCATCGGCGGCAGCTTGAGGCTGCGGCACGCCACCACCCCCAGCACGGCAGCCAGCAGGTAGAGCAACGTCAAGGCAAGTGAGGACATGCACGGATGCTAGCCCAGGCGCGGCGCAGGCCCATGGTCCGGCCGATAGAATCCGCGCATGCTTTCCGCCCCCGCCGCGCCTGCGCCCTTCCATGCCGACCAGGCGCTGCGCCTGGCCCGCGAAACCTTCGATATCGAGGCCGCCGCCCTGGCCGGCCTGTCGGCCCGCGTGGACGCGAGCTTCGCCAGTGCCGTCGAGCGCGTGCTCGCCACCACGGGGCGCGTCGTGGTGATGGGCATGGGCAAGAGCGGCCACATCGGCCGCAAGATCGCCGCCACCCTGGCCTCCACCGGCACGCCCGCCTTTTTCGTGCACCCTGCGGAAGCCAGCCATGGCGACCTGGGCATGGTCACGCCGGGCGATCTGGTCCTGGGCATTTCCAACAGCGGCGAAAGCGCCGAGCTCACCGTGCTGCTGCCCGTGCTCAAGCGCCTGGGCGTGCCGCTCGTGGCCATGACCGGGGGGCTTCAGTCCACCCTGGCGCGCCATGCCGATCTGGTGCTGGACTGCAGCGTGGACCGCGAGGCCTGTCCGCTCAACCTGGCCCCTACCGCCAGCACCACCGCGCAGCTGGCCATGGGCGACGCCCTGGCCGTCGCCTTGCTGGACGCCCGCGGGTTCCGGTCCGAAGACTTCGCGCGCTCCCACCCCGGCGGGGCCCTGGGCCGCAAGCTGCTCACCCACGTGAGCGACGTCATGCGCTCGGGCGAAGAAATCCCGCGCGTGGCGCCCGGCGCATCGTTCAGCGAACTCATGCGCGAGATGAGCGCCAAGCGCCTGGGCGCCTCGGCCGTGGTGGACGATGCGGGCCGCGTGCTCGGCATCTTCACCGACGGCGACCTGCGCCGGCGCATCGAAGCCGGCGCGGAACTGCGCGGCGCGACCGCGGGCGAGGTCATGCACCCCAGCCCGCGCACCATCGCCCCCGACGCGCTGGCCGTGGACGCCGCCGAAATGATGGAGCGCCACGCCATCACCAGCGTGCTGGTGGCCCATCCCGACGGCCTTCTCATCGGCGTGGTGCACATCGGCGACCTGATGCGCGCGAAGGTCATCTGATGGACCAGCCCCTCGCCCACGCCACGGCCGGGGCGGCAACGCCCGCCAGCCAGCCGCTGCCGCCCCTGCGGCCCGCCCTGCAGTTCGATGCGCAACTGCTGCTGCGCGCGCAGGGCGTGCGCGTGGCGTTTTTCGACGTGGACGGCGTGCTCACCGACGGCGGCCTGTACTTCAGCGAAGCCGGCGAGACGCTCAAGCGCTTTCACACGCTCGACGGCCACGGCATCAAGCTGCTGCAAAAGGCCGGAATCACCCCCGCCGTGGTGACGGGCCGCGATGCCCCCGCGCTGCGCCTGCGCCTGAAGAACCTGGGCGTGGTGCATGCCCGCTTCGGCACCGAAGACAAGCGTCCGGCCGCCGAATCCATCCTGGCCGAACTGGGACTCGACTGGGCGCAGGCCGCCGTGATCGGCGATGACTGGCCCGACCTGCCCCTGATGCGCCGCTGCGCCCTCGCCTGCGCGCCCTGCCATGCCCACATCGAGGCCCGTGCGGTGGCCCACCACGTCACCGCCGCAGCGGGCGGGGCCGGCGCGGCGCGCGAGTTCTGCGACCTGCTGCTGGTGGCCAGTGGCCGCTATGCCCAACTGCTGGAGGCCTACACCGCATGATCGCCACGCTGCGCCGGGGCTGGGACCGGCTGTCCATCTACCTTCCCGTGGCCCTCATGGGGCTCATGGCGCTGGGCACGTGGTGGCTGGTGCGCAACGCGCCCACACCGGCCAAGCCCGTGCAGGAGCGCCCGCTGACGCACGAGCCGGACTATTTCATGAAGACCTTCTCGGTCAAGAGCTTCGATGCCACCGGCCGGCTGCAAAGCGATGTCCGCGGCGATTTCGCGCGCCACTACCTGGACACCGATACGCTGGAGATCGACAAGGCCCACATGCGCTCGGTCGCGCCCGATGGCCGCCTGACCATCGCCACGGCCGACCGCGCGCTCACCAATGCGGACGGTTCCGAGGTGCAACTGTTCGGCAACGCCATCGTCACCCGCGAGCCCCTGGTGCGTCCCGGGCGCGAGCCGCTGCCGCGCCTTCAGTTCCGGGGCGAGTTCCTGCACGCGTGGCTGAACGACGAACGGGTGCAGTCGAACCAGCCAGTCACGCTGACGCGGGGCAAGGACCAGTTCACCGCGGACACCATGGACTACAACAACCTCAGCCAGATCATGCAGTTGCAGGGCCGCGTGAAGGGCATGCTGATGCCGCCACCCGGCAAGTGACCGGCACCGGACGGCGCACGATGCCTAACCACCCCTCAGGAGCCCCCATGCCTTCCAGCCCCCTGGTGTTCATCACCGGCGCATCCAGCGGCATCGGCCAGGCGCTCGCACTGCGCTTTCACCAGGCGGGGTACCGGCTTGCGCTGGTGGCCCGCCGCACGGCAGAGATGCAATCGTGGGCCAGCGCAAGCAACATCCCGGCAGATAGCTATCAAATTTATAGCGCCGATGTGGCGCAGCCCGACAGCATCGTGGCGGCGGGCCAGGACTGCATGGCCCGGCAAGGGGTGCCCGATGTCGTCATCGCCAACGCGGGCATCAGCGTGGGCATGGACACTGCCGTGCGCGAGGACATCGACGTGATGGCCCGCACCTTCGCCACCAACAACATCGGCATGGCGGCCACGTTCCAGCCGTTCGTGGATGCGATGGCCCAGCGCGGCAGCGGGGCGCTCGTGGGCATCGGCAGCGTCGCCGGCATCCGGGGCCTGCCCGGCCACGGCGCCTACTGCGGCAGCAAGGCGGCGGTCATCAGCTACTGCGAAAGCCTGCGGGGCGAATTGCGTTCGTCGGGGGTGCGGGTGGTCACGCTGTGCCCGGGGTACATCGACACCCCGCTCACCCGGCAGAACCGCTACGCCATGCCCTTCTTGATGCAGCCCGGGGACTTTGCCGACCGCGCGTTCGCCGCGATCCGCGCGGGCGCGAGCTACCGCGTCATTCCCTGGCAGATGGGCGTGGTGGCCAAGCTGCTGCGTGTGCTGCCGAACGGGCTTTTCGACCGCCTGCTGTCGGGCCGCCCGAGAAAGCACCGGCAAAAAAGCGGGGCTCCGCACTGACCGGGCACGGGGCCCGCCTCAGGGTTCCAGCCGGCGGCGCCCACAAAAAAAGGCCCCTTGTCAGGGGCCTTTTTTGTGGGCGCCGCCGGC
>NZ_BAAJYS010000206.1:0-6671 GCF_057543315.1 Acidovorax sp. KPB24-07 | reverse complement strand
AGGCCCGCGCGCGCGCCCTGCTGCAGAAGGTGGGCCTGGCCGGCTACGAAGACAAATTCCCCTGGCAGCTGTCGGGCGGCATGCAGCAGCGCGCCAGCATCTGCCGCGCCCTCATCCACGAGCCCAAGATGCTGCTGCTGGACGAGCCCTTCGGCGCGCTCGACGCCTTCACGCGCGAGGAGCTGTGGTGCATCCTGCGCGACCTGCAGGCCGAGCAGCAGTTCAACGTCATCCTCGTCACGCACGACCTGCGCGAGAGCGTCTTCCTTGCTGACACCGTGTACGTGATGAGCAAGAGCCCCGGCCGCTTCGTGGTCAAGCGCGACATCGAACTGCCGCGCCCGCGCGAGCTGGAGCTGACCTACACCAAGGAATTCACCGACATCGTGCTGGAGTTGCGCGGCCACATCGGCGCCCTGCGCAAGACCGGCGGGGAGATCACGCAATGAACGCGCTGCACAAGAAACGGGTGGAGCGCTGGTCGCCCTGGGTTTTGCTGTTCACGGTGCTGGTGCTGTGGCAGGTGATCTGCTCGGGCCTGGGGGTGTCGGAGTTCATCTTCCCGAGTCCCTGGGCGATCTGGACGCAGTTCGTGGAGTTCAAGTGGATCATCGCGGGCCACGCCTGGCGCACCTTCTGGGTCACCATGGCGGGCTTCGGCATCGCCATCGTGGTCGGTGTGCTGCTGGGCTTCGTCATCGGATCGTCTCGGCTGGCGTATGCCGCCGTCTATCCGCTGATGACCGCCTTCAACGCCCTGCCCAAGGCGGCCTTCGTGCCCATCCTCGTCGTGTGGTTCGGCATCGGCGTGGGGCCGGCCATCCTCACGGCTTTTCTCATCAGCTTCTTTCCGATCATGGTCAACATCGCCACGGGCCTGGCCACGCTGGAGCCCGAACTGGAAGACGTGCTGCGCGTGCTGGGCGCCAAGCGCTGGGACGTGCTCACCAAGGTCGGCCTGCCCCGCTCCCTGCCGTACTTCTACGGCTCGCTCAAGGTGTCGATCACCCTCGCCTTCGTGGGCACCACCGTGTCGGAGATGACCGCCGCCAACGAGGGCATCGGCTACCTGCTGATCTCCGCCGGCTCGTCCATGCAGATGGGCCTGGCCTTCGCCGGCCTGATGGTGGTGGGCGCCATGGCGATGGTGATGTACGAGCTGTTCAGCGTGCTGGAAAAGCACACCACGGGCTGGGCGCACCGGGGGTCGCAAGGGGAGTGAGGCAGCCGGGTCGCAACGGCAGACACCGCCCGCCGTTCCATGGGATCGCGGTTCAGGCCCCCAGGACCGCCGAAGCGCGGGCCGGTGCGTGCAGCGTCACCCGGGCCAGTTGCCAATCAACGAGGCTGAACACCGCCTGCACCACCATCCCCGAGGCCACGCGCCAGTAGTAAGAGCGCAATTCTTCGCTTTCGGAAACCTTTGCGGGAGGGTGCTTTGCCTTCGCGATGGCAATGTCGGGCCGGTCGCCAAAGTGCAGGCCAAAGGGCAGATCGCCACAATAGCCCAACGAGCGCAGGTCGCCCCGGCGTTTGTAGGTGATGGCCGAAACGATCTTTTTGGGCAACGCGTGCGCGTGGCCCAGCGCTTCGGGCAGCTCCTTGAAGTAGATGACGATGCCGTGCGATCTGGCACGTCCATTCATTTCCTCAGGGCAGCCGATGTCCTCATCGATTTCATCATTAAGGCCCAGACCAGCGAGAAAATCCTGAACCTCCGGCGCATCCGAGGAGCGCCCCAGCTGTGGCAGACCCGGCAGGGAGGCATCGGTATCGGGAGCAACCTCCAACATCCGCGGGTTCAGCATGACATCGTCGAAAACGTTCTTGCGACGGATGTGAACATGGGCCAGTGGCGGGTCTTGCTCCTTCTCCGGGAACCCGAAATTCAGCACCCAATCGCCCAAGGCGAACAGATCGGTGGAGGTTTCGTAAACGGATCGGCGGGCCAGCGGCGGCCCCAATGCCGCATAGGCGGGATCCGATCTGCGGGTGTGCATGCCCACGTCCCGGAAAACCACGCCCTCGAAGCCCTGGTAGATCTGAACGCCTTTGGCAAAGAACGCGATCTGCGCCAGAACGAACGGGGCTTCAACACCGCAAGGGGTGCGATGGACCAGATCATGGTCTTCGCGCGGCTGGAAGATCAGGCAAAACCCATGGCGCTCGGACTGGACCACCAGGGACTCCTTGGACCGGCGTGCCAGTTCGTATTCCACATCCGTGTCGCCATCGTCTTGCACCGCGCCTTCGTCTTCCAACTGGGCCAGGGTCATGGGGCGGTCATGGATGCGCTTGTGAACGAGAAACGCCTCCAGCCGAGGGTCTTCGCAAGAGCAGCCCAGGCATTCGACCAACGCCAGGACGTCGCCGGTGAGATCCGCCACTCCGGGTTCCACGCCGACGCCCTCAGGCACACAGGCCGTGCTTGCGCTTGCCGTTCGTCGGAACACCCACCTGCAAAAAACGCAATGTTTCCGCGTCGAACGCCACCGTCCAGACAAGGCCGTCCACAAAGTAGCTGTCGTTGTCCGGCAGGCGCCTTTTCAAGGTTTTCAGTTTGCGTTCGACCTCGCTGCGAGAATCCGTGGCAAGCAGGCCGTGAGGCAGGGGGCCCGTGTAGACGCCGTTGTCCTGGCCCTTGCCAGACAGCATGATTTCCAGCTGGTAGAAGACAAAAGTGCCTTCGCTTTTCTGCGCGATGCCCTCGTCTTCCGCATCGATTTCAAAGGACATGGAAAGGCCCTCGCCCGGAACCGCGATGAGGGTGTCGAGCGACTTCCCGATTTTTGGCCGCTTCTTCAAACCGGCGGCCGTCAGATATTCGTCGAAGGGCTTGTAGATACTGCTGTGCCCCAAAAAATCGATCAGTTCGATGGCATTCATGATGTCGCTTTCACTACGTTGTCGATGGCGTCCTGGATGTATTTGTCCCAGTCCATGTTCCTCAGCTCTTCGGCCGCTCTGTCATAAGCCTCTTTGCACCCGTGATCTTTCCCTTCCATCGCCTTCGAGATTTTTTCGGTGTTTCTTCTCACCGCGTCCTTCAAATTCGCCGCGTCTTTCTTGACGGTTTCCGGGGAATTCTTATGCCGCCAAGTATCCCCTTCGGCATGGATGTCCGGTGGTATCGCGATAGTGGGCGCCTGGTTTCGCACCGCGTTCCTGATCTTCTGCGCCTGGGCGTCATCGATGACCATACCGCCTTCACGCAGGTCTTTGATTTTCCGTTCTGCGGCCCGCTCCAGCGCGGCCCCTGAAGGCGTGTGATCTTTCTCCAGCCCACTGCCTTTGAGCGACTTCTTGTCGTTATAAGGCACCTTCTTGCCGCAATCCTTGTGCTTCTTGGGCTTACCCTTGTCTTTGCCGCCCCCATTGCCCTCCGCTTTCTTCGCGGCAGCTTCCTCTGCCTCCTTGGCCTCTCTCTTGGCCAACGCCTCCTCCGCCTCGCGGGCGGTCTTCTTGCCCAACGCCTCGGCCGCGGCGCCCACGGCTTTCTTGCCGTATTTGGCGCCCGTGGCAGCCATGCCGGCGCCAGGAATCATGGCGGCGGCGCTGATCGCCGCGTTGACCTTGTCACCTTCGGCCAGATAGATCAGCGCATTGGCGCCGTCCGCGATCTCGCCGGCCCCCGGGATCAGTCCGACGACGTCCAGCCCGGTGTGCACCACGTCGCTGCCCCAGCGGCTCCACCAACTCTTCTCGGTCTCGGTGGGCTTGATGGGCGGAGCACTGTTGCCGTGCGGATTGGGGGCGGTGTCCGGCACCACGATGCCCGTGGTGTTGCCGATCGGCCCCGGCGCGGGGTAGTCGTTGGGCTTGATGCGCGCGTTGCGCGTTTCGGCCTCTGGCGGCCTGGGTCTTTTAGGCGCCATGGGGGGTTACGGCTTCTTCCAGTTCATCCACATCTTGTCGGCGGTGCGCACGATGGCGCGGCCGTTGACGTACACGCTCTTGCTGTGGTCGATGTCATGGCTGATGAAGACGTTGGTCTGGCTGACCACACCCTTGCCCTGGCCGGGTTCGTCGCCCATCACGTTGTCCACGTAGCTCTGGTTGTGCAGGTATACGGGCTTGCCTTGCAGGAAGACGTTGGGCGAGCAGTGCTGGCTTTGGTCCAGCTGGTGCGTGATGGGGTACGGCACGGGCACGCCGTTCTTGCTGGGCGTCAGGCACACGTCGGGCGCGAGCGAGACGACTCGGAAACGCCCGTCTTTGGCGACGATGTTTTCATTGGCCACGGCCGGCCCCCTGTGCATTCCGGCGGGCCTGCGCCGCCTTCTGCATGGCCTCGTCGAGGTGTACACCAGTGCCTGCAGGCCAGGTGCCCAGTTCCAGTTGCCGCACATCGGCCTTGGCGCTGACGACTGCGCGGCGCACGATGCTGAGCGTGCCCGCCTCCAGGTCGAGGATCACGGTGTCGATGTGCATCGGCGCGAACATCAGCACGCCGACCTTCAGCCGCACCAGCAGCTGCAGGTCCTGCCGGGGCAGCCAGAATCGGTAGGGGCCGGCATGCCGTGCCGCCGCGGTGAAGTGCGCGAGCACCACTTCCTCGCCGCCCTGCGGATAGTCGATCTGCTGGTCTTCCGGCGCGCAGTTCCAATAGCGGTAGTCGTGGTCGAGCGGGCTCCTGGGCCACTGGGTCTGCTTCCAGCGCTCGTCGTGCGTGCCGGCCAGGGCCACGCGAGGGCTCCACCAGCGGCCCACCGGCCCGAGGCCGACCACCGGGTAGTCGGATTGGCCGGTATAGGGCTGCTGGAAGTCTTCGATCTGCGGCGCACGCCGAACGTCTTCGGTCCGCTGGGCCTCTGGCGGGGCAATCGCTGCACTGCCGCGCCCCTGCAATTGCGCCAGCGCCTCGTTGGCCTGCGGCACCGCCGTGGGCAGGCGCCCGCAGCCGATGGGGTTGGGCCCATGGAAAGGCGGCAGCGCTGCGTGCGCCTGGCTGGCGAGATGCCGCTGTGCGTCGGTCACTCCGCTGCCCGGCGCGCTGTCGATGAAGCCCTGCAGCAACCGCTCCTGGCGGATGAGGTGCGGCCCGCCGAATGCCAGCTCGTAGCCGATGCGCACCCGGTCCGTGGGCTCCGGCTCCGTCAACTGCAGCGCTCCCAGCGCCGCGACGGATCGCACGAAGCGGCGCGGGCCGGTCACCTGAAAGGTCTTCTCGATGGCATCGCCGAAACGAAAGCCCACCGGCCAGCGGGCCAGTGCCTTGCCATCCGGCGCGTGCGCGGTGGCATTGACCACCAGCACGTCGCACCGGGGCTTGAAAGGCGCGTAGTCGCTCTCCTGCAGCAGGCTGGTTTCGTTGACCTCGCCCTGGAACTGGTCGGCCTGGCACAGCGGCAGTTGCCGCTCCGGCGGCAGCAGCACGGGCTCCATGCGCCCGTCCTTCTCCTGCAGTTGCAGCAGGGAGTAGGAGATGCGGGTCACCATCACATGGAAGATGTCCCCATGCGGGTCCACATGCTGGAAGTACTGGCTCGGCCAGGGCGTGTGGTTGATGACTTCCGGAACGCCCGCGGCGTCGATGGGGCTGGGCAGGGCGTGGGATGGGAGCGCCATGGCGTCAACTCAATTCAGGTCGATGCGCTTGGAATCGAGGCCGATGTGCTTGGACCCCACCAGATCGATCTCCTTGCCGTTGACGGTGATCTGGCCGCCCTTTTCCATTCTGAGCACCGAGGCGCCGCACACCAGTTCGATGGAGTCGCCCGCCTCGATCCGGATCACCTTACCGGTGGTCTGGCTCCAGTTCTCACCCACCTTCGTCGTCTGGCTTTGCCCCACGGTGACCGAGCGCCCCATCAGCACGTTGGTGCTCTGCGTCAGCCCCACGTTGACTACCATGGCCGCGCCCACGTTCACGTTGTAGGCCGCGCCGATGTTCATCATCTTGGCCAGCCCCACGTTCTGCAGGTAGGCCAGGCCGACGGTCTCGGTCTTGAAGCTGCCGACCTTGATCGACCAGTTGTTGCCGATCTTGTCCTTCTCGTTGCGGCCGATGGTCTTGCTGCGGTTGTTGCCGATGCTCACCGTCTCGTCGATGCCGACGTCTTCATTGCGGTTGTCGCCGATGCTGATCTTCTCGTTGTGGTCCACCCGCTCGGTGCGGTTGTTGTGCACGGTGATGGTTTCATCGCGGTCCACGGTTTCGGTGCGGTCGCGGTGGATGACGTTGGTCTCGTCCCGGTCGATGGTCTTGCGCCGGTCGCGGCCGACCCACTTGTCCTCGTCGTTCTCCACTTCGGTGAGCTGGTCCTTTTGCGCATGCAGCCACAGCTGCTCGGCCCCGGCCTTGTCCTCAAAGCGGATGGCGTTGGCATCGCCCGCGCCGTTCTTCAGTCCGTCGCCGAAGGCCCCGCCCTTGCTCGACTTGGTCTTGATGCCCGACTGCGTGGCGTTGGCCGGCAGCGCCCACGGCGGCATGTTGTCGGCGTTGTACACGCAGCCGGTGATGAGGGGGTGGTCCGGGTCGCCATTGAGGAAGTCGACCACGACTTCCATGTTGATGCGCGGGATGAACAGGGCCCCGAAGCCGGAGCCGGCCCAGCTGCTGGAGACCCGCACCCAGCAGCTGGAGTTCTCGTTCATGGCGCCCACCCGGTCCCAATGAACTGCACCTTGACGCGCCGTACTGGTCGGGCCAGATCTCCTCGCCCGGCGGG